>JBCCOR010000640.1:0-3252 GCA_039025295.1 Acidobacteriota bacterium | reverse complement strand
TGATCGGCGGCTTCATCGGCCGCGCCTACCTCGCACCGCTCGTCCCCGGCCTGCTGCGGCCGATCCTCTTCTGACCGTCGTGCGCGCCGATCTCCATCGCTGGCTCCAGCTCGGCTTCGCCAACCTCGAGCAGAACCGCGCGTCGACCGCGCTCGAGCACTTCAAGCGCGTCCTGAGCGAGGATCCCGAGCACGCCGACGGCCACGCCGGCCTCGCGTTTGCGCTGCTCGCCCAGCAGCGCGTCCACGCCGCGGCGCACGAGGCCGGCCTTGCGCTGGCGGCCGATCCCGAGGCGCGGCTGGCGCAGCTGGCGGCCGCGCAGGTGGCGATTGCTCAGCGTCGCTTCCGCACGGCGACGCAGCACTTCGACGCGCTGCGCGCCGGCGATCCGGCCGATCCCGCGCCGTACCGCGGCCTGGCGCAGATCGCGACCCTGCGCGGTCGCGCCGACGAGGCCCAGGCGCACTACGGCGAGGCGCTGGCGCGCGATCCCGAAGATCCCGACACGATCGCCGATCTCGGCCGCTGGCATCTGCGCCGCGGCGCGCTCGGCGAGGCCGAGGCGCACGCCCGCCAGGCCCTGGCGATCGCCGCCGAGCACGCCGACGCGCTGATCCTGATGGGGCAGGTACATCTGCGCCGCGGCGAGATCGAGGCCGCGCGCGATCACGCGATCTGGGCGCTGCGCAGCGACCCTGAAGCGCGCGAACCGCTGTATCTGATGGCCGCGATCAAGGCGCGGCGCAATCCCTTCCTCGGCCTGTGGTGGCGCTGGTCGGCGTGGATGGGCACGCTCGGCGACACGCGCGCCATCGTGGTGCTGCTCGCGGCCTTCGTCGCCTACCGGGTGGCGACGATCGCGGCGCAGCAGGCGGGACGTCCCGAGCTCGCCGATCTGCTGCAGATGTTCTGGCTGATCCTGGTCGCCTACACCTGGTTCGGCCCGGTGGCGTTCCAGCGCGCGGTGAAGCGCGAGATCGAGGACGTCGACCTCAAGCCCGACTTCTGATCCGGCGATGGTGACGATCGGCAGCGGACTCCACGCGGCGACCTCGGCCGATGTCGTGATTCTCGGCGGCGGCGTCGCGGGCTACGCGCTGGCGCTGGCGCTGCGCGCCGCGGAGACCGACGGTCACGCATCGACGGCGACGGTGGACGCGCCGACGCCGCGCAGGCGGGCGCGGCGGATCGTGGTGGTCGCGTCGGGGGCGCAGATCCGCCGCCTGCGCGTCGACGACGCGCTGCCCGACGCGGCCGCGACGCTGCTGCGGCGACTCGGGCTCGATCCTGCGGATTACCGGCCGATCGACGACGGGTCGGCCGTTCGCGTCACCCACGCCGCCTGGTCGCTGCCGCAGCTGACCTCGCACGTCTTCGACTTCGGCGTGCCCGACGCGCATCGGGCGCGTCCGATCGCGCGCCGGCGGCTGCTGGATGCCCTCGAGGCGCGCGCCCGCGCCGTCGGCATCCACGTGTGGACCGACACGCGCCTGCGCACGGCCGTGGCGTCGGGCAGCGGCGCGCAGGCCATCCCGGACGACTGGCGATTGGTGCTGGAGCAGCCGCACGGCGACGTGCACGTGCGCGCGCGCTTCGTGGTCGACGCCACCGGTCGGCGCATGCGCTTCGCGCAGATGCAGGGCGCCCAGCGCCTGCGCGACGACCACGCCGTGATCGCCTGGCGCGCGCTGCCGCGCGCCGATGTCGCAACGCTCGCGCGCCTGCCGCCAATCGTGGCCGAAGGCGACGACGGTCGCGGCCGGCCGCCGGGCGCACGCTGGATCGAAGCGGTGCCAACCGGCTGGTGGGCGAGCGCGCCCGCGGTCGAGGATCCGGACCGGCTCGTGATCGCCCAGCTCACCGACGCTGATCAGCTGCGCACGGGCGACGGCGATCCGCGCCTGGCCGCGCGCCAGTGGCGCAGCGCGCTGCGCGCCACCATCTACACCTGCGCCCGCTGGCGCCGCACGCGCGATGCCGACGGCGATCACGCCAGCGCGCCCGTGCGCATCGCCGACGCCTCGGTCGGCCGTCTCGACCGCCTGAGCGGGCCGCGCTGGCTGGCGGTCGGCAGCGCGGCGGCAACCTTCGATCCGCTGGCCGCGAGCGGCCTGTTCGAGGCGCTGCGGGGTGGCCTGCTGGCCGCGGACGCGGTGCGCGCGCATCTCGCCGGTGCCCCCGATGCGCTGGCCCGCTATGCCCACGCTGTCGGCGCGCGCCACGAGCAGCACGTGCGCACGCGGGCGCTGATCTACGGCGCCGTAACGCGCTTCGCGTCGTGCCGCTTCTGGTCACGCCGAATCGCGGCCGACGCGGTCGCGTCGCCGACGCCGGCGCCGCGGCCGCCCGCAGCACAGCCGGTGCCCGTGGTCTTCAGCGCGGGTAGCTGGTCAGGAATTGTCGCGCCTGGGTCATGAGGGTGCGGAACGCCTCGCGATCGCTGGTCTGAATCGCGTCGATCAGGCCGCTCAGCGCGTCGCGCGCCGACTGATAGACCTCGAGTCGGTGCGGGTTGAGCTCCTGGATGTCGTAGTAGAGATCCGGATCTTCCGACAGCACCGACAGCGCGGTCTCCGACTGGCGGTTGTAGGTGGTCGAGGCGCAGTGGCGCAGCTCGGCGGCCGACAGGCCCGACTGGGTCAAGGCGCAGCCGAAGAGCATGCCGCTGAGATGCGCCAGGCCGAGCAGCCAGCCCATCAGGCGATCGTGATGGTCGAAGGGCACCGGCACGATGTGGGTGTAGGGATGCTGCAGCCAGCCCGAGATGCGCGCCTGCTCGGTGCGCGGATCCTCGCGGCAGGCGAGCACGAAGGTCAGCGGCTCGTAGGGCGACTTGCCCGGACCGAACATCGGATGGAGGCTGGAGGTGCGCACGCCGGCCTCGGTCGCGCGCTCGAGGCTGTCCTTGAGATGGTCCTTGATCGACGCGATCTCGATCACCAGGCCGCGCGGCTGACGCGCGACCAGCTCGTCGATCGCCTCGGCGGTACGCCCCAGCGGCACCGACACGAGGATCGCGTCGTACATGTCGAGATGCTCGATCTCGAGCAGGCTGCTGAAGCGCCCCTCCGCCATCGGCAGATGGCCGAGCGACGGATCGACGATGTGGACGCGATGACCGAGCAGGCCGCTGAAGCTGTCGAACCAGCTGCCCATGTTGCCCGCGCCGCCGAGCACCAGCAGGCGCTCGCCGCCGCTCGCGCCGAGCTCGACGCCGACCCGATGCTGGCGCTCGACCGAGCCGCGGATCAC
>JBCCOR010000639.1:0-3276 GCA_039025295.1 Acidobacteriota bacterium | reverse complement strand
CCGGCGATAGGCGTCGTCGTGCAGCGCCTGGCCGGCGGTGAGCGAGCGCGGCTCGAAGAGCACCACCCGCCGACGACCCGGGAAGCGCCGACCGAGCGCCTGGAGACCGGCCGCAACCGCGGTCGGATGATGGGCGAAATCGTCGACCACGGTCACGCCCGCGGCCTCGCCGAGCACCTCGAGTCGCCGCTGGACGCCGCGAAAGCGCGCCAGGGCCGCGGCGATGTCGTCGGGCGCGAGGCCGTCGCGGCGCGCCGCGGTCCACACCGCCAGCGCGTTGCGCACGTTGTGGTGGCCCGAGAGCTGCAGCCGCAGGCGGGTCGCGCGCGGCGCGCCGTCGAGACGATCGTGGACGGTGAAGGCGACGCCCGCCGGGCCATCGTCGATCGCGCCGGCGCGCACGTCGAGCACGGCCGCGTCGTCGTCGGAGAGGCCATAGGTGATCACCGACGCGGTCGCGGCGGCGAGCACGGCACGCATCGCCGCGCCCGCGTCGGCGTCGCCGTCGGCGCACGCCACCACCGCGCCGCCCTCGGGCACGAGCCGCACCAGCGCGCGGAAGGCGTCGAGCAGCGCATCGTGGCTGGGATAGAGATCGGCATGGTCGTACTCGACGCTGGTCAGGAGGAGCGTCTCGGGCCGGTAGTGCAGGAATTTCGCGCCGCGGTCGAAGTAGGCGGCGTTGTACTCGTCGCCCTCGATCACGAAGCGCGCGCCGGTGCCGCGCGCGAAGCTGCGGTCGAGCCCGATCGGCACGCCGCCGATCAGGTAGCCCGGATCCCGGCCGCAGACGCTGTAGACCCAGGCGGCGATCGCGGTGGTGGTGGTCTTGCCGTGGGTGCCGGCGGCGACCAGCGGCCGGCGACCGTCGAGAAAGAAGCGGCCGATCGCCTCGGGCATCGAGATGCGCGTGAGGCCACTGGCCTCGACCGCCTCGGCCTCGGGATTGCTGCGCGGCACGGCGTTGCCGACCACGACGAGATCGGGCGCGGGTTCGAGATGGGCGGGATCGAAGCCGACGAACGGCGCGACGCCGAAGGTCTCGAGCAGGGTGCTCATCGGCGGATAGAGCGGCCCGTCGGAGCCGCGCACGCGGTGGCCGGCGGCCTGGAGCAGGCAGGCGAGCGGCGCGGTGCCGGTGCCGCCGATGGCGATGATGTGGATCGTGAGCGAATCGGGCAAGACGAGGGCCTGTACGTCGGTGTGAGCGGGCGGGGCAGCGAGAGCGGTCGCGGCGCGGGAGATGCCCGTATTTACGGAGCTTTTACCCCGCTGAGACGCCGCGGACGGGCGCAAACTATAGCATTCGAAAACTGTCCGTTTGCCGCGCTGTGCGCCTGCCTACGCCGCAGCGCGCCATCGCTCGACCACCGCCGGCTCCGTCGACCGCGAGCCGCTGCCGATCCCACGGAGACCGTCGCTATGCCGTCGCTGCCCACCTCGCCGCTGCCCCGCGTGCTCTGCCTCACGCTGCTGGGTGCCTTCCTTCTGGCTGCCGCACCTCTCGCCGCCGCGCCCCAGGCCGTCTTGGTCGAGCCGATCAAGGACTTCTCGGTCATCCCCAAGGGCGAGTCCGTCACCCACGTGTTCAGCATCCGCAACGCGGGCGACGAACCGCTGCTGATCACCGACGTGCGCCCAGCCTGCGGCTGCACGGTCGCCAAGTACGACAAAGAGATCGCGCCGGGCGCGAACGGCTCGATCGAGGCGACGGTCGACACCGCTGAGTTCAGCGGGCCGATCTCGAAGGCGATCGTGGTCTTCACCAACGATCCCGAGAACGCCAAGCTGCAGCTCGCGATCAAGGCCGACGTCAAGCCGTACCTCGAGGTTTCGCCCGGCTACGCGCGCTTCACCTACGTCCAGGGCGAGCCCGAGGGCACGCTGACGCAGTCGATCTTCGCCTACGACGGCTCGCCGATCGAGGTCGTCGACATCAAGTCGAAGAACCGTCATCTGCGCCTCAACAAGCGCCTCGCGACCGAGAGCGAGCGCAACGAGAAGGCGCGCGGCAACCAGTGGATGGTCGAGATCACCCTCGATCAGGAAGCGCCGGTCGGCGCGCTGCGCGAGATGGTCGAGGTCGTCACCGACCATCCGAAGCAGCGGATCGTGAAGGTGCCGGTGTCGGGCTTCATCCGCCCGCGTCAGCACGCCACGCCGCAGGTGGTGCAGTTCGGTGACATCCCCAACGAGGCGCTGCCGCTGCAGCGCGGCGTCGAATTCACCAACTTCGCCGCGTCGCCGATCCAGATCTCGAAGGTCGAGATCGATCACGACAGCATCGTCGCCGACGTCGACCGCGTGGTCGAGGACGGCCATCGCTTCCGCTTCGTGCTGACCATCCCCGACGCGACGCCGAAGGGACCGTTCGAGACCGTGATCCGCATCCACACCACCGACGCCAAGCAGCCCATCTTCGAGGTGCCGGTGCGCGGCTCCGTCCTCTGACGGCGCGATCGTGACGACGACGCCAGCGCCGGCCGCGAACGAGGCCACCGCCGACCACGCGCGCGCGATCGACGCCAACGCGCTGGCGACGCACTACCGCCGGTTCCAGGTCGGTGAGCGCCTGCTGCTCACCGGCCATTCCCATCAGGCGTGGCCCGACGTCGCGCGCGACGCCCAGGTGCGCGCGTGGGACGACGCCGCGGCGCACGTCGACGGCAAGTGGGACGCCGCGTTCGCGGCCGCTGAGGCGGTCAAGCGCGGCTACGCGCATCTGCTCGGCGCGCCCGACGCGCCCGACGACGGCGCCTACACCCTGGCCGCCAACACCCACGAGCTGCTCGTACGCCTGCTCTCGGCGCTCGATCTCCGCGCGCGTCCGCGGCTGGTGGCCACCGACGGTGAGTTTCACTCGCTGCGCCGCCAGCTCGACCGCCTGGCCGAGGCCGGACTCGAGATCGTCGACGTACCGGTCGACGCCGACGGCGGCCCCGACACCCTCGCCGCGCGCCTCGCCGCCGCCGTCGACGACCGCACGGCGGCGGTTTTCGCGTCGAGCGTTCTGTTCCAAACCGCGCGCATCGTGCCCGATCTCGCCATCGCCGCCGCCGCGGCGCGCCGGGTCGGGGCGATCTGCGTGGTCGACGCGTACCACGCGCTCAACGTCATGCCCTTCCCGCTGGCCGCGCGCGACCTCGGCGACGCCTACGTCGTCAGCGGCGGCTACAAATACGCCCAGCTGGGCGAGGGCTGCGGCGTCCTGCGGCGGCCCGCCGACTGCCGGCTGCGGCCGGTCGTGACCGGCTGGTTCGCGGCCTTCGCCGCGCT
>JBCCOR010000638.1:0-3278 GCA_039025295.1 Acidobacteriota bacterium | reverse complement strand
GCCGGGTCGGCGGCAACGAGCCGTTCATGCTCGACGATCCCGACGTCGTGATCTGGCTGGCGCGCGGTCAGGTGGATCTGTTCGCGGTCGATCGCGACGGCGACGCCGTGCGCCGTCACGTCGGCACCGCGCCCACCGGCGCGCTGCTCTTCGGCCTCGGCGCGGCCAAGGCGCATCTGCCGTTCGGCCCGCGCGCGGCCTCGCCGCAGCGCCAGCGCGGGCTGCTCGGCGTGGCGGCGCAGGATACCGAGCTGGTGGTGCTGCGCGCGGCCGATCTGCGCGAGCTGGCGCGGGTCGATGAACACGTCGACGCGCTGGGTGCGGCGGTCGAGGGCTGGGTGCGGCTGCTGCTCGAGGGTGTGCGCGTGCCGACGCCGCCGCGCAACTTCGAGCTGCTGACCCCGGGCGACGAGCACAGCCTGGCGCCGCGCACGGCCGGCCGCGCCGCCGCGCCGGTGGTGTGGGTGCGCCATATCGAGGGCCGCTCGCGCTTCCTCGGCCTGCGGCAGCTGACGATGCCCGCCGCCGGCTATCTGCTGCCGGTGACCGAGCGCACCTGGCTGGTCGCGTCGTCGTCGCCGGCGGCCGACGACGACGCGCCGCCCGTCGGCGCGCAGCTGTCGATCGTCGCCACCGCCGTCCTGGTCCGCAGCGGCGGTCTGTGGGAGGCGCTGCGGCGCTTCCACGAGCTGCTGCTCGATCTGGTCGACGTCACGGCCGCGGAGACCAACGTCGTGCTCCGCGCCCGCGCCCAGGCGCGCGCCGAGCACGATGCACAGCGCATGCGCGGTGCGAATCGGGCGCTGGTCGAGGTCATCGGCGACGACCGCGACGATCTGCCCGCCGACGGCCTGGCAACCGCCGTCGACGATCCGCTGCTCGCGGCCTGCACGCTGGTCGGCGCCGCTCAGGACTTCACGATGCGCGCGCCGCGCCGGGCCGACGCCGACGACGACGGTGATCTGTTCGCCAGCGAGGCCGCCGGCCCCGACGCCGGCGACGACGATCCCAGCGCGATCGACGACCGCATTGCCCGCATCTGCGCCGCGTCGCGCGTGCGCTGCCGCGACGTGATCCTGGCCGACACGTGGTGGCGGCGCGACAACGGTCCGCTGCTCGCGCTGCGCGTCGACGCGGCCAACAAGACATTCCGGCCGGTGGCGCTCCTGCCGCGCTCGGCGTGGCGCTACGACATGGTCGATCCGGCCGAAGGCACGCGCGTCGCGGTCGACGCCGAGGTTGCCGACGGCCTCCATCCGAGCGCCTACAGCTTCTACGCACCGCTGCCGGAGAAGGCGCTGTCGCTGATCGAGCTGATCGTCTTCGGCCTCCGCGGTCAGCGCGGCAACCTGCGCACGGTGATGATGATGGGCCTGTTCGGCGGCGTGCTGTCGATGTTCGTGCCGCTGGTGACCGGCCAGCTCTTCGGCACCGTCATCCCGAGCGCCAACGAGACCCAGCTGTGGCAGCTCACCGCCGCCCTCGGCGTGGCGGCGATCGCCGGCGCGGCGTTTCAGGTGGTGCGCAGCATCGCCATGCTGCGCCTGTCGGGACGCCTCGAGGGCAGCATGCAGGCCGCGGTCTGGGATCGCCTGCTCAGCCTGCCGGTGTCGTTTTTCCGCGATTACACGGTCGGTGATCTCGCCGACCGCGCCCAGGGCGTCGAGCAGATCCGCGAGCGGCTCACCGGCCAGGTCACGACGTCGGTGCTCGGCGCGGTCTTCTCGGTGTTCAGCGTTGGGCTGATGTTCGTCTACAGTCCGAACCTCGCGTGGGTCGCGCTCGGCCTGCTGCTGCTGCTCTTCGGCATCAGCGCGACGCTGGCGTGGCTCGAGCTGCGCCATCAGCGCACCCTGCTGCGTCTGCAGGGCCACATCGCCGGCCTGCTCTACGGCCTGATCAGCGGCATCGCCAAGCTGCGCGCCAACGGCGCCGAGCCGCGCGCCTACGCGCGCTGGGCCGAGGCGTTCGCCGAGCAGCGCGCGGTCGCGATCCGCGTCCGGCGCACGGCCAACGTCCGTGCGACCTTCCTGCCGGTCTTCCAGCTGGCCTCGATCATGGTGATCTACGGCTGGCTGATCCGCGACGCCGAGGTGCTGCTCAAGACCCTCGCGATCAGCGATTTCCTCGCCTTCATGGCCGCCTTCGGCCAGGCGCAGGCGGCCGCGCTCTCGCTGGTCGGCGTGCTCTCGAGCGTGATGGTGCTGGTGCCGCTCTACGAGCGCCTGGCGCCGCTGCTGCGCACCGTGCCCGAAGTCGATCCCGGCAAGGTCGAGGCCGACGAGCTGCGCGGCGACCTCGAGCTCGGACACATCACCTTCCGCTACGATCCGCAGGGGCCGCCGGTGCTCGATGACATCAGCCTGACCGTCGAGCCGGGTTCGTTCGTCGCGCTGGTCGGTCCGTCAGGCTCGGGCAAGAGCACGATCATCCGCCTGCTGCTCGGTTTCGAAAAACCCGAGGCCGGCTCGGTCTACTACGACGGTCAGGATCTGCCCTCGCTCGACGTGCAGTCGGTGCGCCGGCAGATCGGCGTCGTGCTGCAAAGCGGTCAGCCGATGGTCGGCGACGTGTTCAGCAACATCATCGGCAACCGCACCGACCTGACCCTCGACGACGCGTGGCGCGCGGCCCGCGTCGCCGGCCTGGAGGACGACCTGAAGGCGATGCCGATGGGCATGCAGACCGTGATCAGCGAGGGCGGCGGCACCTTCTCGGGCGGCCAGCGCCAGCGGCTGATGATCGCCCGCGCGGTGGTCCACCGCCCGCGTATCCTGATCTTCGACGAAGCCACGAGCGCGCTCGACAACCGCACCCAGGAGCACATCAGCCGCGCGCTCGAGCGCCTCAAGGCCACGCGCATCGTGGTCGCGCATCGCCTTTCCACCATCCGCAACGCGGATCGCATCTATGTCCTCGAGCGCGGGCGCGTCGTCGAGTCGGGCACCTACCGCTCGCTGATCGCCCGCGACGGCCCGTTCCGCCAGCTGGCCGCGCGCCAGCTGCTCGAGGATCCGTCCGCTGCGGCCGACGGCGACGACGTCGACGCCGCCGCGCCGCCATCTTCCGAGGTTCCGTCATGAACTGTCCGAGCTGCGGATTCGTCAACCCGCCCAACATGAAGTTCTGCGGCCAGTGCGGCACCAAGCTGCCGGTCAGCTGCTGGCGCTGCGGCGCCGTCGTACCCGAGGGATTCAACTTCTGCGGCCAGTGCGGCGCCGATCAGCGCAACCCGGAGCCCGCAGCCGTCGGCGTGCCGGCTGCCGTAGCGCCGGCCG
>JBCCOR010000637.1:0-3280 GCA_039025295.1 Acidobacteriota bacterium | reverse complement strand
GGCCTCTACGATGCCCGCGGTCGCGCGCGGCGCGTCATCGACGGCACGAGCGATCTGCTCTACCGCTACGACGCGTACGAGCGCCTGGTCGAGGTACGCGAGACCGGTTCAGATCGCCCGTGCCGTCGATGACGCGCCGCGCGCGACCGCGGGCATCGTAGAGGCCGTACGCGGTGCGGCCGCTCTCGGGATGTTCCTCCGACCGCAGGAAACCGCGACCGTCGAAGTCCCAGCGGCGCTCCTGCGATGCGCCGCCGCCGCGCGGCTTGATCGTCGCGACGCGCAGCCGGTCGGCAACGTCGTACGTATAGCGCGCCTCCGCGCCATCCTCGGGCTCGACGACCTGCAGCAGCCGACCGCGGGCGTCATAGCGCTCGATCGTCGAATACGACGTCTGACCGTGCTCGCTGGTCGCGACTTGCTGCGTGCGGACAACCTCGCGGATGCCCCTGTAGACGTAGTCGACGCGCGCGCCGTCGGGCTGCGTGATGCTTCCGGGACGGCCAAAGGCGTCGTAGTCGCTGTATGTCGTCCAGCGCGCGGGCTTGCCGCCGCCGTGCCAGGTCGAGACGCGCTTGAGCTCGCCGGAGACGTGGCGCTCGGTGATGCGCTCCGCCCAGACGGCGCCGGGCATCAGACGGCGCTCTTTCCACAGGCGGCCGAAGCCGTCGAAGTAGAGCTCCTCGCGCGCGATCGGTGTCGCGGTCATTGAGCCGTTGGGCCGGTAGAAGAGCTCCATCTTCGGCCCGGTCGAGGCGATCGAGTGGCGGATCTGCACCCACGCGCCGCCGTGCGCGGCGCTGGGCTTCACCGCCGTCACGCGGTGAAGCTGATCGTACGCGTAGGCGATCTCGAGCCCTGCGGCGTCGCGCTCCGACAGCACGACGCCCGACGGATCAACCGTGCGGTCGAGCAGATGCCAGTCGGCGCCGCGGTACGTCGACTTCGTGCGGACACCGTGCTGGTATTCGTGGTCGATCGTCACCTCGCCGCCGGCAGCGAGCGCGTCGAGGACGTGCCGGGGCAGGTTCTTGAACGGGTCGGGGTGTTGCGGGATCTCGCCGGCCACGGTCGATGACACGGTGACGAGCGTCAGCAGGACGGCGAGAAGCATCGCGAACCTGTGCGAAGACGGTCGCATGGGGGTTCTCCAAAAAAACGATGCGCTCAGCGTATCGAACGCCCCGCGCCTGGAAAAACCCGACGCGCGGGCAGCGCGCGCGGCGAACCGCCTCAGGCGGCGGCGTCGCGCGTCGTGCCCGGCGCGATGCGGGCCTCGCCGTTCGCCGCGCCGCGCAGCGTGACGACCGTCACCTCCGGCGGCGTGCCGAGGCGGAAGGGGATGCCCCAGTGGTTGGTGCCCGGGTTGATGTAGAGCAGCGCGCGACCACGACGGTGGATGCCCATCGCGAGGGCCAAGAACGGCGACGCCAGGCTCCAGTTGCGGCGCGGCACGGCGAACTGGCCGTAGTGCGTGTGGCCGCTCAGCGTCAGATCGACGCCGCGCGCGGCCAGCAGCGGCCACAGCGCCGGGTTGTGCGCCAGCGCGATCACCGGCTCGCCCGCGGCGACGCGCGCGAGCGTGGCGTCGATGTTCGGCGCCGCCGCGCGCGCGTCGGCCCGCGGCCAGTGCATCGCGGCGGGATCGCCCGTGCCCGCGAGCCACAGGCGCGCGCCGTCGCGCACGATCGACACCGCGTCGTTGACCAGGACGCGAAAGCCCGCATCGGCCAGCGTCCGATGCACGGTCGGCCAGCCGCCGAAGATGTCGTGGTTGCCGGCGATCGCGTAGACGCCCAGGGGCGCGTCCTGCAGCGGCGCGAACGCGCGCGCGAAGAGCTGCGCGTCGGACGGATAGTCGTCGACCTGATCGCCGGTCACGACCACCAGATCACCCCGCACCGCGGTCACCGCGTCGACGACGCGCGCCAAGAAGCGCGTCGACGTGTGCGGGCCCACGTGCAGGTCGGAGATCTGGACGATCCGCAGGCCGTCGAAGGCCGGCGGCAGGCGCGGTAGATGGGCCTCGAGGGGGCGCACGACCAGCCGTTGCGCGCCGAAGTAGCCGGCGATCAGCATCGTCGTGAGCGCCAGCGCGCCGATGCCCAGGCCCAGGCGTCCGCCGGCGCCGGCCGCGCCCAGCGCCCAGCCGATCGCGCCGCCCGCGAGCGTCACGCACGCCAGCACCGGCACGATCAGCGCCGCGTACCAAAACGGACGCATGATGAAGAGGCGGGCGGCCTTCGACGGCGCGCGCACGCCGCGCAGGCCGCGCACCATCGTCCACACCGGCACGGGCACGAGCAGCAGGAGCGCAACAACGCCCAGCCAGCCGCCCGGCAGCCACGGATGCAGCCACGCGCCGATCGTCAGCCACGGCGCGCCGAACCACAGCAGCACGCCCGCGGCGATCGGCCAGAACGGCACGGACGGGTCGTAGGCCGCGGGATCGCGCGTCGGGCGATCCACGGTCTCACCCAAGGGCGAGCTGGCCCTGCACGCCCGGCGCGTCGATGGCCGTTTCGAGATCGAGCACCCAGCGCTTGGCGGTGACGCCGTAGCCGTAGCGCTCCGGGCTGCCCGCCGCGCTCACCACGCGGTGGCACGGCACCACGATCGGCAGCGGGTTGCTGCCGCAGGCGCCGCCGACCGCGCGCGGCGCTGTCTCCAGACGCGCGGCGAGATCGCCGTAGGTCAGCCGATCGCCGTAGCCGATCTCGGCGATCGCGGCCCACGCCCGGGCGCGGAACGGCGTCGGCCGCCACGCCGCTGCCGGCACGTCGAAGACGCGCAGGCGGCCCGCGAAGAAGGCGCGCAGCTGCTCGACCATCGTGGTCGCCAAGCGGCGCGCGTCGGGATCGGCGTCGGGATCGTCGAGGGCGAGCAGCGCAGACGCGTCGGCCTGCGGCGTGGGCAGGATCGCGTCGTCGGCGTCGTAGGTGGCCTTGATGCGGCGCACCGCGTCGCGGTCGGCGTCGATCGTCCAGCTGGAGAACGCGGCGGGCACGCCGGGATCGTCGAGGCGCAGATGCGCGCGCACGCGCGCCGGGGTCGGTGTCTTCATGGCCGTAGGCTAACGCAAGATGCTGCGGCCCGATGCGCGACGGAGGCCGTGCGCCGCGGCACGGCGCAAATCTTGACACCTTGCGGCATCGGTCCTACCATGCAGGGTGCCGATCCGCATCGGTGACCCCGCTTTCTTCCCCGCGCAGTTTCCTGCTTTCCACGCAATCCAGCCGTCCCATGGAGTGGTCGAGATGACGAGCGAAGCGACCGAAGC
>JBCCOR010000636.1:0-3284 GCA_039025295.1 Acidobacteriota bacterium | reverse complement strand
CGGCGCCGCGGCGCCGAGCCAGTCGAGCACCCAGCCCACCAGATCAAAGGACGGAACCTGGAAGCTCACCGTCGACTCGGCGGCGTGGGCCGCGGGCGTCACCGCAATCAGACAGAAGGCCACGATTAGGCCCAGGAACAAGATACGCATGGTTGGCGTCTCCTCAGCAGATGCGCATCCGCGGACGACATTGCCCGCGTCGGACCTGCCAAGAACAACGCTACTGCATCGGT
The DNA here is from genome assembly GCA_039025295.1 of Acidobacteriota bacterium. Taxonomy (GTDB): domain Bacteria; phylum Acidobacteriota; class Thermoanaerobaculia; order Multivoradales; family J023; genus JBCCOR01. Next base: position 3,051 of record JBCCOR010000636.1, on the reverse strand, counting down.
CGATGACGCGGCGTCATGAAAGCGGCGGTGCGACGCGTGTGAACGATGACCCACAGTCATCGAGGCGCTGCGGATGATCGTGGGAACCATGACCCTGGCGCATCAAGGCGCGCGGGCGACCGCGATCTCGATGGCGTTCCGCCAAGGCTGCGGCGCGGACCGCGCGGAAAGCTTGGCGATTTCCCAAGATTGATCGACAACCAAACAAAATCTGTTTAGACATTTATATTCGCGCCAGCGCGACACAAAGCGACTTTCGGTAAATCATTGGAAGTGAACAACTTATCGGCCAAGCGCCGAATATCGCGAAAATCCGAACGCGCCCGGGCTATGGATCAGAATTCGCCCGAATGCGCGCCTTGCGCAGGGGCGCTCTGCGGCTCGGCATCGACCGCCGCCGCCGTCGCCACCAAGGTCTCGACCATGCGCGCCATCGTCGCGCGCCAGTGGCCCCAGGAATGACCGTCGTTGACCTCGACGTCGACCACCGTCGCGCCCGCCGCGCGCAGGGCATCGATCACCTGACGGGTGGTGGTGAGGCCGTCGTTGAACGTGCCCGTCGAGAAGAAGAAGCGCGCGCCCTGCAGCCGATCGACGGCCGACGGTGCGACCACGGCCGCGGCGAGCCGGCCGTCGAGCAGCTCGCCGTCGGCCCAGTAGGCCGGAGAATGAACGCCGAAGCGGCCGAAGGCTGCGGCGCCGGCATCGCTCAGCGCGACGTCGGTGGCGAACACGCCGCCGTATGAGGTGCCGATCAGGCTGCGGCCGTCGCGCGTCGCGCGCGTGCGGTAGGCCGTGTCGACCGCCGGCACGACCCGCTCGATGATCCACGTGCGGTAGAACGCGGCGCGGTGGAGGAAGAGATCGTCCCGGCGGTTCTCGTCAGCGCGCAGATCGTTCGGATCGAGGAAGACCGCCAGGGTCGGCGGGATGCGACCGTCGGCGATCAGGTTGTCGAGCGTGGTGACGAGGCCGCCCATCTCGGGATGGGCGTAGTCGGTGCCGTCGGTGAGGTAGAGGACGGGATGGCGCGCGGGCGCATCGGCGTCGTAATCCGCGGGCACGTAGACGCGGTAGCGCAGCGTGCTCGGCAGCGGCGGACGACCGTCGGGACCGCGTTCGCGCGTGGCCGCGAAAGGCAGGGTCTGCCAATCGTGAAGCGCGCCCTTCGGCACATCATCGCGCGCGACCGGCGCGGTCGGCGGCGCGTAGGCCGGCATCTGCAGCACGTTGTTCGGGCCGTAGCCGCCGAGCTGGGTCAGCGGATTGGCGGGATCGACCGCGTAGATGCTGCCGTTCAGCATCAGCTTGTAGTCGAGGCGCGCGTCGGACGGCAGGGCCAGCGGCCGCCGCCAGATGCGGCTGCGGCCGACGCGCGCGCCGTCGAGGGCGTTGGCGGGACGCCAGCCGGAGAGATCGCCGACCCAGCCCACCGCGGTCGGCAGCGCCGCGCCTTTCGGCGCGCGGTAGAGCAAGCGTACAGCGCCGTCGGCGTCGCGCCACGGCACCTGGCCGGCCTCGACGAGCGCGTTCCACAGCGCGTCGATCGCGATCTCGCGGGACGCGTCGTCGACGATCGCGCCGAGCGCGTCGAGGCGGGCGTCGAGAGCCGCGGCGTCGGCGGGCAGCGGTGGAGCGGGCAGCGGCGTACCGGGCGGCGGCGTCGACGGGCCGGCGTCGGGCGCGCGCGCCGCGGCGGTGCGGGCGATCCACGCGCCGCCGACGCCGACGGTCAGCAGCAGCATCAGCGCCGTCGACCAGCCGCGCCCGCGTCGCATCAGCCCGCGCGTTCCTGCTTCTTGGCCGCCGACAGCGCTGTGACGTTGTCGTCCTGCGGCTTCTTGGCCTCGGGATGATCGGGCATCTCCGAGCTGCCCTCGAAGAACGCGCCGGGCTCGATCGAGAGCGACGGCGTTTGGATCTTGGCACGCACGCGCGCAGTCGCCGCCAGCTCGAGCGCCTCGTGGGCCGTGACCGAGCCGGTCAGCGTGCCGGCGACGTACACGCGACGCGCCGAGACGTCGGCGTCGACCGTGCCGTTTTCACCGACCACCAGCTCGCCCTTGGCGTTGATCTTGCCGTCGAGATGGCCCTCGATGCGGAACGTATCTTCGAAGCGCAGCTCGCCGATGATTTCGCTGCCGGCGTCGAGAAAACCATTGAGATCACCGCCGCGCGGACCGCTGCCGCCGCCGCTGGATTTGAACATCGAACTCTCTCCTCAGTCGTCCGTCAGCTGCTCGTAGAGACGGATCAGCTCTTCTTCAGAATGGAAGTGGATGCGCACGAAGCCGCCGGTGCGGCGGCGCACGATATCCACGGGCGTTTGTAGATGGCGGGTCAGCTGGTCGGCCGCGGCGCGCGTGTTGGCATCGGCTTCCTCGGCCTTGCGCGCCTTGGCGGGTGCCGAGGCGCCACGGCTCGCGGCCGCGGCCAGCGCCTCGAGCGCGCGCGCGGTCAGACCTTCCTCGACCGCGCGCCGGGCGAGCGCCAGCTGCTGATCGACGTCGGCCAGGCCGAGCAGCGGACGCGCCTGGCCCGGGGTCAGGCGGCCGTCGCGCAGGAAGTCGTGCACCGCCGGCGGCAGGCGCAGCAGGCGCAGGGCGTTGGTGACCGTGGTGCGCGCCTTGCCGACGCGCTGGGCAACCGCCTCGTGCGACAGGCCGAAGCGCTCCTGCAGGGCGCGGTAGGCGTCGGCCTCTTCGATCGGATCGAGATCGGCGCGCTGCAGATTCTCGACCAGCGCAAGCTCGAGCCGCGCCTGATCGTCTTCGACCTCGCGCACCACGACCGGCACGACGTCGAGGCCCGCCAGGCGCGACGCGCGCCAGCGACGCTCGCCGGCGATCAGCATGTAGCGGCCAGGCTCGCCGGCCTTCTCGCTGACCACCAGCGGCTGGATCAATCCCTGGCTGCGGATCGACGCCGCCAGCTCGTCGAGCTTGGCGCCGTCGAAGTGGATGCGGGGCTGCTCGCGATTGGGCTCGATCGCGTCGATCGGCAGGCTGCGCGGCGGGCCCGCGGCGGGTGCGGCCCGCGCGGTGGGCGCCG
>JBCCOR010000635.1:0-3301 GCA_039025295.1 Acidobacteriota bacterium | reverse complement strand
TACCCTTGCTTTGAATCTCGAGCGTGGGCCTGCCATCGCTGCTGTCAAGGCGAACGATCACAGACTCACCCGAAGGTAAGGTACCTACGACCTTCTTCTCCGAAAGCACCCGGACGTTTGCGGGTTCGAGTCGCTCGAATGCCTTCTTTGCTTCCGAAAAATCTCCGGCCGTCTCGAAAATCGAGCTTCGACCCGAGGTCTTTCGAACCAGCCGTAGAGATGGCAAGCGATCTGCCAAATGATGAAAACGCGCAGGTACGTGCTTCAGGCGTCTCGCCTGCTGAATACCCGCCGAGGCAGCTTTCGCGTCACGAACGGAAACCGGTGAAGCGACTTCAGAAGCCAGCGAGGCGGCTGCAATAACGCGTTCGCCCGCAGATGCGTCTGGTGACGCGAGGGTCTTCACGTCCTCGACGATCCCAGCCGTCGTCGCCAGCGATGTCACCGCCCTTGATCGCCAGCCTCAGAGCTTTCGCAACAACGGCAACTTGGCCGTCCGGATCCACCAGCGTGACCGGGTTGTTAAAGGCGTAGCTGAAGCGATTCCACGTCTGCGGACGCTGCAGGTTCGCACTCTCGCGCGCCGGATCGACGCTCAGAAAGCGCGCCGTCCACGGACTGTAGAAGCGTGCCCGCATGTAATCCAGCTCGACCTGGACGCCGCCGGCACCTGCGAGCGTACCAAGATCGCGCTCGTGACCCGTGAAGCGTTTCGCTACGAATCGCGCGAGACGGCTATGCGGGCTTGGCCTCTGATAGAAGAGACGTCGACGACGCGGCCGACGGCAGGCCGGGCAGATTGACCAGGCAACTGCGCATCTTGTCGAGCACGGGCCACGACGACGTACCGCTGGCTTGGGGCCCAATCACGGCGTCGCGCCAAGCGCGGACGTGATCGATGACAGGGCCGTCTTTATCCGTACGCCGCTTGATGGCTTCCCCGATGCCCAGCGCCAGTTTCTGAATCGCTTCCCATTTGCCGCGCGCCCGCTCGACTTCGGCGAGATCGAGGGTGATGATCAGAAAGAGTAAATCGGCATGCTGACGGGCAAAGCGCAGGCGCGTTTCGCGCAGCAGATCGGCGGCGGCGTCGTGCTCGCCGAGACTGTGTAGGATGAGACCCTGCAGCCAGTCGAGGCGACCGGCGAACTGGCTGATGGACTCCGTGCGCTGGCGGATCTTGATGCGCGCCTCTTCGATCTCGCTGAGGATCGCGCGCCGCTCTTCTGGATCGGCGTTGTAGGTCGACACGGTGACGAGATTGATCAGTGCACTGCAGGCCAGATAGCGATTGACGTTGACGTCGAGCTGGCACGCAGCGCGGCTCAAGTGATGCACCGCATGCGTGCGATTCTCGGCTTGCTCCGCAGATGTCGCGTGCTGTACGGCCTCGCCCGCAGGCATGCCGAACTGCGCGTAGAACTGACCCAGATAGTAGTGCGAGCGCGCGATGTCTTGTAGATCAGGCTCTTCGTCAGGATCGTACATGCGCTCGGCAACGTTCATCGCATGCCGAAGCGCCATTTCCGCCAGCTCGTACTTCCACATCCACGTCCAGAAACCACCACAGCGATGGTAGAGATCGCAAACGTCGCTCGGTGGCACGGCGTGCGCATACGTTCCATGCAACTTGAGCGCCTCCAGATAGGCCAGCTCTGCCTGATCGGTCTCGCCCGCAAACAGATGCGAGTGCGCTTGGACGAGCTGAGCCCGCACGAGAAAACGTGCCCACTCGAAGCTGTCCCTTTTTCGATTCTGCCAAGCCTCGACCATGCGCGGTGCTGCCTGCGCCCAGGCATGAGCCTCAGCGCACGGTTTGCGCAGCGCCTTTTCACACCACAGCAGAAAGACGGTCTGAAACGAAGGCGTATGGTAGCGCTTCAGCTGAATGGCTCTGGCAATGGGCACCGTCGTGCGCATGCGCACGAGGCGGCTCTCCTCACGCCGCCGCGCGTATTCGCTGAAATCCGACGTTTGCATGATAGCCAGACCCTATCAGAGCGGACGCAGCCGCTCGCGCGGGCGCGCCCGCTGAGGTCAGCCAATCACAATGATGATGATGCCCTGCTCGTCGACCGGCGGATCGAGCGGCGTCGCCGTAGAACCTCCGATAATGATGATGATGCCCTGCTCGTCGACCGGCGGCGTCGGCTCGGGCGTGACCCAGGCAACGACCGACTGCCACCACGAAGCGAACCAGTCGGCAACGCGCGGCGCGTCGGGCATCGGTGCCGACGGTGCGGCCGCGACGGGCGCGGCGAGGAGCGTGAGCAGCAGCAGCAGCGCTGCCAGCGAAGTCGTTCGGTGCATGAGATTTCTCCTTGACACATGGAAACGATGCAGGCCGGGGCCCGCGACGATGTGGGCCCATTGTGACCACCGATCGTCAGTTTCCGAGTCGCGCTACGCATTCTCGCCAAACGCACCGCGCGCGTGCAGGGAAATCGCCGTGGAACCGGGCATAAGGCATCGCGGCCATCGAACGCTGAGGCGTCGCACTCCGCCGGATCACGCTACGGTCATCTCGCCGGTGCGTCATCGCCCTCCACCCCTTCACCTCCCGGACGACGATTGAATTCAGACCGAACGGGACTTCATTTCTCCGATCGCCTCGGGTAGCGTCTGCGCACTATGGCCAAACCGCTGACCTACAACGCCACCTTGACCGCGCGTCACGACCACACCGACGCGCTCACGTCGTTCACGATCACACTCGACGAGCCGCTCGAGGCCGAGCCGCGCTTCGTGCCCGGGCAGTACATGACCATCGGCATGAACAATGAGCAAGAGCCCGCGCTCGGCTCGGTGCGGCGGCCGATGTCGCTGGCCTCGGCGCCGCAGGACAGCCCCGGACTCGAGTTCTACGTCCGCTACGTGTCGCAGCCCGAGTCGGACAACCCGCTCACCCATCTGCTGTGGCGCGCCAGCGTCGGCGATCGGCTCTTCCTCCGGCCCAAGCCCGTCGGCCACTTCACGCTCGATCACACCGTCGGCACCGACGATCCGCGCCTCAAGGTGATGGTCGCCGCCGGCACCGGCCTGGCGCCCTTCCTGAGCATCGCGCGCCACGCCGCGCAGCAGGATCCGAACGCGTCGCTCAGCGATCTGGCGATCCTCCACGGCGCGTCGTACCCGGCGGATCTCGGCTACCGCGACGAACTCGAGACCCTCGCCCGCGCGCGCGGCCTGCACGATCTGCCGACCGTCAGCCGGCCGCACGAGGCGCCCGACTGGACCGGCGCGACCGGTCGCGTCGAAGACTTCTTCAAAGCCGACCGCCTCGCCGATCTCGAAACCCGGC
>JBCCOR010000634.1:0-3304 GCA_039025295.1 Acidobacteriota bacterium | reverse complement strand
TGCCAGAGCAGGTCGGCGATCGCCGCGTCGGGATCGCTGCTGCCGCCGCGCACGCCGATCTCGGCGTCGAGCAGGCGCGCAGGCAGGCGCGCGACGCGGTCGGCGGGCAGGCGCGTGGCGGCGAGATAGGCGCGGTGCAGGCGGTAGGGATGCAGGCCGGCGATCGGGTTGGTCGCGCCGCCGGGCAGCGGGCCGGTGAGCTTCGGCGCGAGGCCGTTCTTGAAGCGGCTGTAGTTGCGCTCGGTGGTGCGGTCGTTGAAGAGCGTGCGCAGGCCGACGATCGCGGTCAGCTGGCGGCCGTAGTTGGCGAGCAGCGAGAAGAACGACAGCCGCGCGGCCATCGGCTCGTCGGCGGTTTGCACCAGGCGCTGGTAGCGCTGCACGGCTTCGCCGCCGCGGCCGGCGCCGAGCGCGTCGAGAATCTTCCAGACGTCTTCGTCGCCCTTGTCGCCCACCGCTTCGATCACCTGATCGCGGCGGATCGTGCCGCCGTCCCCGACCAGGGCGGCGAGCTTGCGGTACTCGGCGGCGAAGCGCGCGGTGGTGTCGGGATCGACGGTTTTCTCTTTCCAGCTGCCGCGCTGGCGCAGGGTGCGGCGGGCGAGCTCGCGCACGGCGCCGGGCTCGATGCCGGCACCGGTGTCGGTCGCGAGCTGATCGACCAGGCTGTCGAGCCCGGTCCAGTCGCCGTCCTTGGTGGCGCCGACGCGGCCGACGCGCAGATGGACGCCGCGTTCGTCGAGCGCCTGCACCAGCGGATGACCGTCGGCGACGCTGCGTTCGGCGAGCACGAGGGCGTGGCCGCTCGGCAGGCCGTCGCGCACGAGGACGCCGAGATCGGCGAGATCGTCTTCGGCGAAGCCGACCAGGTCGGCGGCGCGGGCGGCGTCGAGCAAGGCTTCGAGCTGTGTGAGAAGCGCCTGGCGCTGCTTGGCCGGTCGGCCGCGCGGCGATTTCTTGCGCAGCGATGGCCCGCCCTGGAGCGCCCAGTCGGGCAGCGCGGCGAGGACGTCGGCGGCAGGGGCCAGCGGACGATCGCGCACGCCGAAGACGTGCAGCGCCTGGAGCAGACGCGAGGCGGCTTCGCGCGTGCCGCGCGGCAGGGCGGCGTCGGCGTTGCCGCGGTCGTCGCGGAGCGGATGCTTGTCGAGCAGCGCAGCGGTCTGGTCGATCAGCTCGGCGGCGGCGCGCGGATCGGCCAGGCGCGCGGTGTCGGTCGCGAGGATGATTTTCGGACCGCCAAAAAGCGAGAAGGTGCGCAGATCGGCGAGCAGCGGGCCGAGCGTCGCCGGTCGCGCGTGGCGGCGGATGGCGTCGTCGCCGCCGTTGACGTGCTCGACCAGGGCGTTGGCGATGCGCGTGGCCAGGGGCTGGGCGACGACCAAGTCGCCGCTGACCAGATAGACCGGCTGCGGATCGTCGGCGATCGTCGCGATCAGGCGATCGATGGTGGTGGCGGAGGACGAAGCGGATCGAGACATGACGAGCGGCGGCGCGCCGCGATTGCGCCGCAGATGCGCGCATCGCAAAAGGCGCCGCGCGACGATCACATCACATCGCACGGCGCCAGCGCCAGATTCCAGCGAGCCTCATCGCTCGGATGCGCGCGCGGCGCGCATCGCGCGGGTACGGATCACGGATCAGCCGTCGAGCAGGCCGGCCTCGATCATCTCCTGGCATTCGATGCAGTAGTTGGCCCAGGGGATCGCCTTCAGGCGGGCGAGCCCGATCGGCTTGCTGCAGGCGGCGCACTCGTTGTATGTGCCCATCTCCAGACGCGCCAGCGCCTCGTCGACCTGGTGCACCATCTTCCGCTCGTTGTTCGACAGCGTGAAGCTCAGCTCGCGGCTGAACTCGTTGTTCGCGCGATCGAGGCTGTCGTCGTTGGAATCATTGGCAAGGGTCTGGGCCTGGCGCACGTCGTTGCGGTAGAGCGTGACGAGATCGTCGCGTTTCTGGTTGAGCTGATCGCGGAAATTCGACAGCTCAGCCGTCGGGATGCGGGTCGGCTCCTTCTCTTTTTTCACCGGACGAACGTGCATGGTGTACTCCCTCTCGCCCTGCGATTCCTGTTGCGCAATACGGCGAGCGTGATCGGGCTCCTTCGTTGGTCGGCGCGCGGTGCGGTGGGGCCGCGTCGCCAAACCACGGCGCTTGTATCCCCTAGAACGTGTCGCGATGGTAGTTTATTCCTCGATCCATCGAAATAGTTCGATATATTTGCTCGTAGAGTACGAGGCGCGCCAGCTCGTGGCCGAACGTCATAGGGCTCAGTGAGATACGCTCACGCGCCCGGCGCAGGACGAGATCGTCGAGGCCGAGATCGGAGCCGATCAGGAAGGCGATCGGGTGCGGCCAGTCGCGCTGGATGCGCTGCAGATGCGCGGCGAAGTTCTCGGAGCTGCGGGTCTTGCCGCCGGCGTCGAGGGCGATGATCCAGCACGGATCGGGGCAGGCGGCATAGAGCGCTTCGGCCTCGGCGCGCCGGCGTCCGGCCAGCTCGCCGCCGCCGCGGCCCTTGGCGCGCACCGGCTGATCGTGGATCGGCACCGCGCCGCCGATGCGCTTGCGGTATTCGGCGCAGAGCACCTCCCAGTCGCGCCGCTGATTGCGGCCTGCCCACACCACATGCAGCGACCGGCCCATGGTGTCGCCGACGCCCTAGCCGACCGTCGGATCGGGACCCGGCGCGTCGTCGGCGACGGTCAGGTAGGCCTGCCACTCGTCGCGGAAGGCGAGCGAGCGCAGATCGGGCATGCGGTCGAGGAAGACGATGCCGTTCAGATGGTCGTACTCGTGCTGCACAATGCGCGCCTCGTAGTCTTCGAGGGTCAGCGCCATCGGTTCACCGCGTCGGTCGAGGCCGTGCAGGCGGACCGCCGGGCGGCGCGGCACGAGGCCGCGCAGATCGGGAATCGACAGGCAGCCTTCCCAGTCGGTGACGAGCGCGCCGCTGAGCGGCTCGAGCATCGGGTTGATCACCGTCCGCACGGGCGCCTCGGGCACGGCTTCCGGATCGGTGCGCGCGGTGATCGCGCGCCAGATGAAAAGCTGCAGGCCGATGCCGATCTGCGGCGCGGCCAGGCCAACGCCGTTGGCATCGTGCATGGTGTCGATCAGATCGTCGATCAGCGCCTGCACGTCGTCATCGTGGACGCGCTGCGGATCGAGGGCTTCGGCGGCGGTGCGCAGGGCCGGGTGACCCAGGCGGACGATCGGGCGGACGGGCATCGGTGGGGGTTCCTCCAAGCATAAGTCTATCGCAGGCCGCGTGGTAGGCTGGCGCGCGCGCGGCGGCCGCTGC
>JBCCOR010000633.1:0-3314 GCA_039025295.1 Acidobacteriota bacterium | reverse complement strand
GTGGGCGCGGTGAATCAGGCGCAGTCGGTGGCGAATGCTGCGGGCGACCTTGCCAGTGCCGCCGCCACGGTGGGCGTCGAGGGTGCTGCCACGGGCGTCGATGCCGCTGCGGCGGGCGTTGACGCGGCGGCCCGCGGCGTCGATGCCGCTGCGGCGGGCGTGAACGCGGCCGCTGCGGGCGTGAATGCCGCCGCATCGGGCGTCAATGCAGCCGCCAGCGCGGCGGGGCAGGTCGAGGCCGAAATCGAGGAGGCGGTGGCCAATCCCGCCGACGTCCTCATCGGTACCTGGCGTCCGGTGCGCGTCGAGGTCGGCGGTCAGATGGCGAACGCCTCCGGCAAGCTGATCTTCTACGACGACGCCAGCGGCTTCGCCAACCTGACCATTGCGGCGCAGGGCATGGAGCTGCCGCAGATCGGCAACTTCGAGTGGAACCGCACGGGCGGCGACAAGGTCGTGGTCGAGACCCTGACCGAAAGCCTGAACTGGCGCGTGGTCGAGAGCGAAGCCGATCGCCAGGTGCTGTCGGGCGTGTTCGAGGGCGGCATCGAGGCGCGGATGATCCTCGAGCGCCTGCGCTGAGTCGAAGGTCCGCCGATCGTCAGACGACCTGCTGCTTCCAGCGGCCGCGCTGGAAGACGTAGGCGGTCATCGCCGCGACCAGGATCTGGGCTGCGGCGATGGCGTAGATCACGCCGCGCGGTCCGAAGTCCCACTGCAGGGCGAGCAGCCACGCGAGCGGCAGCTGGAACGCCCAGTAGCCGATGGCGTAGAGCACCGACGGCGTCGCCGTGTCGCCGGCGCCGTTGAGCGCCTGGGTCATCACCATCGCGACGCCGTCGAAGACGAAGATGATCCCCATGATGCGCAGCAGATCGATGCCAACCTGCTGCGCGATCGGGTCGTTGCTCAAGAGGCCCATGGCCCACGGACCGAAGAGAATCATCGCCCCGCCCGCGACCGCGAAATAGATCATCACCGCGCCGGTGGTGATCCACGCCGCGCGCGCGGCGCGCTCGGGCTGGCCCGCGCCGAGGTTTTGGCCGACCAGGGTCGCTGCGGCGTTGCTCATGCCCCAGCCGGGCAGCAGCAGGAAGATCAGCACCCGCAGGCCGAGCGTGTAGCCGGCGATGGCGCTGCTGCCGAAGGACGACAGCAGCCGCACCAGCACCACCCAGCTGGCGGTGGCGAGCAGGTACTGCACGACGCCCGTCCAGGCGATCCGCAGCAGCCGCGCCAGCAGCTCCCGATCGGGCAAAACGTCGGCGAATCGCGGCCGCAGCGCACCGCGACCGCGCACGAGAATGAACACCTGCAGTCCCACGCCGACGCCGCGGCCGACGACGGTCGCGATGCCGGCGCCGGTCAGGCCGAACGCGGGGATCGGGCCGAGGCCGAAGATCAGGATCGGGTCGAGCACGATGTTGGTGAGGTTGGCCACCCACAGCGCGCGCATGGCGAGTCCGGCGTCGCCGGCGCCGCGGAAGGCGGCGTTGATGATGAAGAGCAGATAGACCATCACCGAGCCGCCGATCACCAGCGTGGTGTAGGGCACGCCGATCGCGACGACCTCCTCGCTCGCGCCCATCATGCGCAGCAGGCGCGCCGGCATCAGCACCCCGATCGTGCCGGTGATCGCGGCGCCGAAGAGCGCGAGCAGCACGGCCTGCATGCCGCTGCGCGCCGCCATCTCGGGATCGTGCTCGCCCGTGCGCCGGGCGACCATCGCGGTGCACGCCGCCGACAGCCCGATGGCGACCGCATAGACCAGCGTCAGCAGCGATTCGGTGATGCCGACCGCCGCCACCGCGTCGGAGCCGAGCCGGCTGACGAAGATGGCGTCGACCAGCGCGAACACCGACTCGAGCGCGAGCTCGAGGATCATCGGGATCGACAGCAGCAGCACTGCCCGCCCGAGCGGCCCGCGGGTGCCGTCCTGGGTCTCGCCGCGCAGGGCGGCGGTGATGTCGCGCCACAGTCCGGGGCGGGCGAGCGCGTCGTCGTTCGCGGACGCGGACGCGGTGGGCGGGGTGGGTTCGGTGTCGCTCATGGATGGACTCGCGTGGGCACGGCTGTGCAGACCGTGCGAATGGCGGCGGGCGGGCAGCCGTAGACAGGGCAGCGCGTCATGGCCTGATGCAGAAAATCAACGATGTTGTATCCGAAACGGTCGACGATGCGTATGAAGAACAGGAACCTGCCGGCGATCGGGACGATCCCCTGGCGCCGGCCCGCGCGGGTCGATGGACGATCCGCGAACGACCCGAGGAGGCGTGCGTCCGACCATGATGAATTTCCTGCTGTGGTGTTTGCTGCTGGTGCTGTGCTGGCCCCTGGCGCTGCTGGCGCTGCTGCTCTATCCGATCGTGTGGCTGCTCCTGCTGCCGTTCCGCCTGCTCGGCATCGCGATCGAGGGCGTGCTGGCGACGATCCGCGCCGTGATTTTCCTGCCCGCGCGCCTGCTCGGCGGACGCAGCACAACGGCGGAGTCCTCGCGCTCGGCAGCTTGACAGAGGCTGAATAGGGACGGAACAATAGCAGAGATCTTTGCGCGTTTCGTAGGATTCGCGCGCTTCGATGTTCTCCTCTGCTCGTTCATCCCCGCCGCGCGTCGGAGCTTCTCGGCCATGGTTTGGTTCAGTCTCGATGTGGCCACCGCCACAGATCCCGGGCGCGTTCGCGCGCGCAACGAAGACAGCGTCGCCGTGTACACGCCGTCCGCCGACGACGGCTCGGACGTGCTAGGGCTGACCGTTGTCGCCGACGGCATGGGCGGCGGCCAGGCGGGCGACCGCGCGAGCGCGCTGGTTGCCGAACGCATGCGCGCCTGGTTCGCGTCGGGCGCCTACCGGGTGTGGCTCGACGCGCCCCGCAACGACGCGGCGTCCAGCGGCTCCGATACCGAAGAACTGGGCGTGATGCGCCGGCCGTTCGGCAGCGCCTACCGCGTCGGCATGACCCGCACGCTGCGCCGTGGTCTGCGCGCCGTCAACGAAGAAATGCTCGCCCTGGCGGGCAGCAGCGACGACCTGCACGGTATGGGCAGTACGGTCGTGCTGGCGCTCTTCCACGATCACCACGTATGGATTGGCCACGTCGGCGACAGCCGCTGCTACCGCATTCGCGGTGGCCAAATCGAGCTGCTCACCCGCGACCACACCTGGGTGCATCAGCAGGTCGAGCTCGGCCTGCTCGACGCCGCCGAGGCCGAGGGTCATCCGCAGCGGCACATCCTGTTGCGTTCGCTCGGTGACACCGAACCGCCGCATCTCGACGTGCGCATCGAGGATTTGCACGACGGCGACCGCTTCCTG
>JBCCOR010000632.1:0-3318 GCA_039025295.1 Acidobacteriota bacterium | reverse complement strand
CAGCGGGCCGCGTCCGCGACGATCGCCGGCCCGTTGCGCGGCGGCGGCGTCGCGCGCGCCAGCAGACCGCGCACGCGCAGTCGCGCGCCCAGCCGACGGATCTCGGGCGCCGTGCGCGCCGGCAGCTGGAGCGTGATCGTGCGCCCGCTGCGGCGCACCTGCCCGCGCCAGCGGCAGCGATCGAGCCGGGCGCGTACGGTGACGACCGGCTCCGTTCCCGGGCCCATCGACGGACGCAGCACGGGATGGTCGACCAGGCGCACGACCGCGGTCACCGGCCGGCCGTCGGTCCACGACGCGAGCGCGGCATCGGGCCGCCGCACCGCCAGCTCGCCGAGCAGCAGGCCGAGCGCGACGGCCAGCAGCAGCAGCCCCGCCCGGCGGGCGATCGACGACGCGCGCGATCGCTCCGGTGGCGCCGCGCAGCGCAGCGCGAAACCGGCGGCGCCGAGCGCGACGACGAGCGGGATCGACAGCGGACGCGCGGCGGCGAGGGCGTCCGCCGGCGGCAGGGTGATCCAGGCCAGGGCGACGAGGCCGCCGGCGGCCGGCAGCAGCATGGGATCGCGCGTGGGCGCGGCGATGGCAGACGCAATACCAGGGACGGGACGAGGACGGACGCGCGCGGCGGCGCGTCCGCGGCGCGGTGGCGATGGTTCGTTCATGCAGAACGAACACGCAATCGTCCCCGAATTGTCGCGCGGCGGTCAGGATTTTTTTCGTCGACGCGGCCGCAGCAGCACGAAGGTCGCCCCCGGATCGCGTCCGGCGAACGCCCACACGCGCGGGCCGCGCGGCGGCTCGGCCAGCCAGTCGGGCAGGGCGGCCTTGAGCACCGGACCGTCCGGAGAGCGGCGGCCGCGGCCGTGGATCACGAGCAGCACCTGCAGCCGCTCGCGCCACGCGTCGTCGATCGCGCGGTGCAGCGTGTACCGCGCCGTCTCGGCGCGCAAACCGTGCAGATCGACCACGACGTCGGGCGTCATCTCGCCGCGGCGCAGCTGCGCGACCAGCGCGGGCGGCGCGTCGGCGGCGCGGCCGGCGAGCCGTCCGGCGTGGGCGGCGCCGCGGCCGTGCTCGAGGTCGACGAAGGTCACCGCCTGGGTGACCGGCAGCAGCGCCGGGTCGATCTTGAGCGGCCGCGGGCGCGGCGCAAAGGGCACCGCGTCGCCCGGGCCGGCCGGCAGCGGCGCGACCTCGGCCATCGCCTGATCGAAGAGCACCGCGTCGTCGGCCGGCGCGTCGGCGATCGCGTCCGCCGACGCGCGCTCAGCCGCGGTCGGCGAGGTCGCCTTCTTCGACGTCTTCGACGTCTTCGATCGACCCACGATCGGCCTCGGTCGTGCGCAGGCTGACGTCGTCGACGCCCTCGGGGAAGAGCGTCTCGAGCAGCACGGTGGCGTAGCTGCCCGCGGGCAGCGCGAAATCCAGGCGCAGACCGTCGTCGCCGACCGTCGTCCAGCCGATCTCGGTCGGACGCACCCGCAGCGACCGGCGCGCGCCGTACAGCCGCAGGCCGCGCGGCGGCGTGAAGTGGGTCATCGGCGGCAGATCGAAATCAGCCAGCACCGCCGCTTCGATCGCGCCGGCCGGGCCGGTGGCGCGCAGCGTCTTGGTGCCGAAGATCGGTCCGGTCGGGCTGATCTCGAAGCGCCGCGCGCGCGACTGCTCGACGGCCGCGTCGATGCCCTGGAACAGGCCGCCGGTGCGGTGAACCACGGCGACGTCGCCGTCGAGCAGCCGGTCGACGCGCGCGCGCCGGGCGAGCACCGCGTTGAACACCGCCGACTGCAGCGCCGACACCCAGAAGCGCGCCGCCCGGCGGTCGCCGCGCACGCGTCCGGCGGCCAGCACCGCCCGGCCACGCTCGGCGTTGTCGCCGCGGCGGCCGAAGCGCTGGGCGCCGAAGGCGTTGGGCATGCCGCGGCGGACGATCTCGGCCAGGCGCGCGGCGGCGGCGAGGCGCTGGGCGCGGGTCACGCCGCGCAGAACGATGCGGAAGCGGTTGCCGCGCAGCACGCCGGTGCGCAGTTTGCGGCCGTGGGGCACGGCGTCGAGCACGACGACGCCCTCGGGCCAGTCGATGCGCGCCAACCGCGCCAGATCGAGGCCGGGTACTGAAAACCACTGCCGGGTGCAGGCGACGCGATCTTTGCGTCCGGCCCAGCCGACCGCGGCGGGCGGCACGCCGGCGCGCTCGGCGACGATCCGCGCCACCTCGTGGGTATTGCGCAGGCGTTTTTCGATCCACAGATGGAGATGGTCGCCCGCGCCCTCGGGGGTGTAGGCCAGCTGCTCCTCGACCCGGAAGTCTTCGGGCACCATCCGCAGCCGCGGACGCGACGGATCGCCGGGGGTCGACCGGTGCGCGTGGGGTGGGGGCGCGTCCATGCGCCGAGCATAGCAGCGCGCTGCTATGCTCACGCCGCCGCTCACCGCACGCCGTCCGCGCCCGGACGACACGACTTTTTCGGAGACGCATCCGCCATGGGCCTGTTCGATCTTTTCCGCAGCGATCCCGCCGCCGACCTGACCAAAGCCGAGCGCATGCTCGACGACGGCGACGCCGTGCGCGCCCTGGAGCGCGCGCGCAAGGTGCGCAACAAGGCGACGGACGACGACGATCTGCGCGCGCGCGCCGATGCGCTGGTCGACCGCGCGCAAACCCAGCTGCGCACGCGCGCGCTCGAGACCGCTGACGAACGCGAGAGCAACGAGCTCTTCGAGGAGGCCGCCGACTGGCTCGACATCGCCATGAGCCACGCCCGCGACGACGCCGAGCGCGAGGCCTTCGACGCCCGCCGCACGGCGCTGCTGGCGCGCGCCGAAGAGGCCCGCGAGCGCGCCGCGCGCCTGGCCGAAGCGAGCGATCGCGGCGTCGGCGAAGACGACGACGATCTCCCGGTGATCGATCTCGACGCCCACTACGACACCCTGGTCGACATGCTGACGCCCGAGGTCGGCGCGCGCTACGCCGACCGCCCGGCGGCGTTCCGCACCGCCTGGCTGCAGCTCAACGAGGGCGAGGCCGAGCCGGCCGAGCCGGTGTTCGAGGCGCTCGCCGCCGAGACGCCCGATGATCCGGTGCTGCGGCTCGAGCGCGGCCGCTGCCGCATGCTGCTCGGCCGACCGGCCGACGCCATCGACGATCTGGCCCACGCCTGGGAGGCGCTCGGCGACGCGCCGCTCGACCGCGCCGGCACGCTCACCGCGCCGCTGCTGTGGGCCGAGGCGCAGCTCGCCGCGGGCGATCCCGCATCCGTGGTCACAAAGCTCGCAGACCGCGTCGATCCCGATCGCGACGACGCTGCGCTGCTG
>JBCCOR010000631.1:0-3318 GCA_039025295.1 Acidobacteriota bacterium | reverse complement strand
CGCGCAGGGACGCGCCGACGAGGCCCTCGTCCATCTCGACCAGGCCGTCGAGCTCGGCAAGCGGGCGCTCCAACAAAAATAGATCTATCGAAATTTCTCTGTGACGATCCCGCCGCGCCGGGATCTCCTCCTTCAGACGCCCCTGCCCTATCCACGTGTCTGGTGGCCACGCGCCCGAAGGAGGACTCCGCTTGAACGTCCTGTCATCCAGCTGCTCACCCTGCCCGTCCCGGGCAACCTGCGCATCCCGCGCCGACCGTGCGCCCTGCGCGGACCGCAACGCCCCGTCGGCGACCGTCGACGCAACGGCTGAGCCGACGCGCGCCGGCCTCGATCGCCGCGCGTTCATGCGCTGGACCGGCGCGATCGGCGCCGCGGTCGGCCTCGGCGGCGCGGGCGCGCTGGTCGCACCGCCGCAGCCGGCGCGCGCCGCTAGCGCCGGGCCAACCGTCCTCACCGCCGAGCAGGACGCCGCCCGCTTTCTCGCCCAGTGCGCCTTCGGCGGCGATCGCGATCTGATCGACGCGGTCGTCGCGGCCGGGCCGATCAACTGGCTGAGCGCGCAGTTCACCCTGCCGCCCAGCCTCACCTTCGACGTCGTCGACAGCTACGGCCCCGACTCGGAGGAACAGTTCGCGCACTTCGACTGGACGTGGTGGACCCACGCGCTCAGCGCGCCCGACATGGTGCGCCAGCGCGTGGCGTTTGCGCTGTCGCAGATCTTCGTCATCTCACGCCAGCAGGACGCCCTCTTCGACTCGGGTCGGGGCGCGGCGACCTACCACGATCTGATGGTGGCGCACGCCTTCGGCAACTTCCGCGATCTGCTCTACGCGGTGACGCTGCATCCGTTCATGGGCAAGTACCTCAGCCACGCCAACAACCGGCGCAGCGATCCGACCGCCAACCGTTTCCCCGACGAGAACTACGCCCGCGAGGTGATGCAGCTCTTCACGATCGGCCTGTTCAAGCTCAACCCCGACGGCACGCCGCAGCGCGGCCCGGACGGCCAGCCGATTCCGACCTACGGCAACGCCGAGATCACCGAGATGGCCAAGATCTTCACCGGCCTGACCTACGCACCCGACAATCCCGACGATCCGGTGGTCTTCGGCGAGTACGAAAACCTGATCCTGCCGATGGTGATGGTCGAGAGCGAGCACGAACCCGGGCCGAAGACGCTGCTCGACGGCTTTGTCGTGCCCGCGGGCCAGACCGGCCTCGAGGACATCGCGAGCGCGATCGACCATCTCTTCCAGCATCCGAACGTCGGTCCGTTCATCGGCCGCCAGCTGATCCAGCGCCTGGTGACCTCGAATCCGACGCCGGCCTACGTCGCGCGCGTGGCGGCGCGCTTCAACGACAACGGCTTCGGCGTGCGCGGCGACATGCGCGCGGTGATTCAGGCGATCGTCTTCGATCCGGAAGCGCGCGATGCGAGCCGCATCGACGATCCGACCTTCGGCAAGGTGCGCGAGCCACTCGTGCGCTGGATCCACCTCGGACGCGCGTTCCACGCCAGCAGCGACTCCGACCAGTTCCGTCACTTCGGCGCCGACACCCCGGAGGTGGGCGAAGAGGGCTTCGGCGAGCTCGTCCCGATGGCGCAGTATCCCTATTTCTCGCCCAGCGTCTTCAACTTCTACAGCCCCAGCCACCAGCCCGCCGGGCCGCTGACCGACGCCGATCTGGTCGCGCCCGAGCTCGAGATCGTCCATGCCTACACCGCGATCGCGACGATCAACCACTTCGACCGCGCCCTGGTCGCCGACGATTTCTACATCCTCGACACGTTCGAACAGATCGCGTGGCTCGATCTCGACACCGAAATCGACGTGCTGCTCGACAGCGGACCGGTCGGCCTGCTCGACCATCTCGACCTGCTGCTGACCTACGGCACGCTCGGCGCCGTCACCCGCCAGGCGATTCTCGACGCCATCCTGCCGCTGAGCGCGCCGGAGGAGCAGGTGCAGCTCGCCCTGTACCTGCTCGCGATTTCGCCCGACGCCGCCGTCCTGCGCTGAGCTCTGTTCTTCCCCCATTCGACGCCGAGGATTCGATCGATCATGACGTCCCGAAACGACCACGCCGACACCACCCGCCGTCAATTCCTGGGCCAGGCCAGCTGCAGCGCCATCGGCTCGACCTCGCTCTTCTCGACCCTGCTCGCCCTGCGCGGCGCCGGGGCGCTGGCGAGCACCAGCACCGCACCCGGCCGCCGGATCCACCACGCCCAGCGCATCGACCCGCGCGGTCCGCTGCCGGGCGACGACTACAAAGCACTCGTCTGCCTCTTCCTGGCCGGCGGCAACGACTCGTTCAACATGCTCGTACCGCGCGATCCGGCGTCGTACGCTGAGTACGCCGGGATCCGCGGCGATCTCGCGCTGCCCGCCAACACCCTGCTGCCGATCACGCCGCGCACGCCCGGCGACGGCCGCACATACGGCCTGCATCCGGGCATGCCCGAGATGCAGCAGCGCTTCGACAGCGGCGACGTCGCGTTTCTGGCCAACGTTGGCTCGCTGGTCGAGCCGACGACGCTCAACGGCATCCTCAGCGGCGCCAACCGCCTGCCGCTCGGCCTGTATTCGCACATCGACCAGATCACCCACTGGCAAACCGGCGTGCCCGATCAGCGCATCGGCCGCGGCTGGGGCGGACGCATGGCCGACCTGCTGCGCGCCTCGAACGGCGACAGCAGCGTGTCGATGAACCTCTCGCTGAGCGGCACCAACATCTTCCAGGCCGGCACCCAGGTGATCCCCTACGCCATCCAGCCCAGCGGCAGCGTCGGCATCCGCGGCTACGGCGACGCCGCGCCGATCGATCAGCTGCGCACGGCGGCGATCAACAGCATTCTGGGCCAGCAGTACCAAAACCTTTTCATGGACACTTTCGCGAGCACCACGCGCGGCGCGATCGACGCCCATCTGCTGTTCTCGGACGCGATCGCCGGCGTCGCGCCGTTCACCACCGCGTTCTCGGCCAACGAGCTCTCGCAGAGCTTCCGGATGATCGCGCGCACGATCGCCGCCCGCCAGACGCTCGGCGTGCGCCGGCAGACCTTCTTCGTGCTCTTCGGCGGCTGGGACCATCACGACGAGGTGCTCAACGCGCAGGGCGCGATGCTGCCGATGGTGAGCAAGGCGCTGAGCGAATTCCAGACCGCGCTGGGCGAGATCGGCGCGCAGCAGGACGTCGTGACCTTCACCGCGTCGGATTTCGCCCGCACGCTGACGTCGAACGGCCAGGGCTCCGACCACGCCTGGGGCGGCAACCACATCATCATGGGCCGCCCGCGACCGGACCGCCCAT
>JBCCOR010000630.1:0-3326 GCA_039025295.1 Acidobacteriota bacterium | reverse complement strand
GTCGATCTCCTCGCCGTCGATCAGGCGCATCGCCACGAACGGGCGCCCGGCTTCCTCGCCGACCCGGTAGACCTCGCAGATCCCCGGATGCTGCAGCTGCGCCAGCGCGCGCGCTTCGCGCAGCAGGCGCGTCTTGAGAGCGGGATCGTCGAAGCGCAGGTACTTCAGCGCCACCTCGCGCCCCAGCGCCGCATCGTAGGCGCGGTAGATCTCCGCCGTACCGCCTGCGGCCAACGGCACCGCCGTGCCGTAGCGGTGGCTCAGCGACGTCTCGAGCTCGGCCGGGCGCTGCGCGCGATCACGCCGATCGGTCATTCGATCGCTCCCGATGCGCGGGCACACGTCACCTCTTCAACCCTTCGGCGGCGTGACGCGGACGCCGGTCGGCGCGAGCGCGCGCGATGCGAGCGCCAGATGAAGCAGCTGCGCCTCGTGTCGCTGCCATGGATTGCGCCGAACGATCGCATCGGCGAGCCGCTCGACCTCGGCGACGTGACTGGCGCGGACCGGGACGTCGTCGGCCAGCGCCGCGTCGATCACGTGCAACATGGCCCGGATGCGGTCCTGCTGCGCTTCCGGCGCCGACGCCGAGGCGGCTGCTCGCGCGGCCTGCTCGATCTCCGTGCGCCATTCGCGCGCGGCGTCGAGATCGCCGTTTCGCGCCGCTGCAGCGAGGCCCGGCCACAGCGCCAGCTCGGCGCGGCGCACCGGATCGTCCGCCGATGCGAACACGATCGTCCGGTCGGGCACACCCGACCATTCGGCGTCGCCGTCCATCGCTTGCTGCTGCGCGGCGAGACGCCAGAGCGTCTGATCGACGACCGCGCGCGCCGGCGCGTCCGAGACGCGCGCACGCAGTGCGGTCAGGCGCGAACGCTGCCGCGCAAGCCAAGCAGAGTCGATCGTGCCGAAAATCCACTGGGTGTCGATGCGCGCCTCCAGCACGCTGACCTCGTTGTGCAGAAAGACCATCTGGCTCGGATCGAGATGCTGGGCGCGCTGCAGATAGCGCGTGGCCTGATCGAACGCATTGCGCGGATCGCGCTCGGTTCCCCACGTCTCCACCGCCTCGTATTGGTGCACCAAGCTCCACGTCCACAGCTCCCAGCCGGTGCTCGCAAGCGGCGTCCCAGCCTCTTCCAGCGCGCGGCGCATGAAGCGCAGACCGGGCTGCAGCGGCCTGCCTTGGCCGAGATCGTAGTGCACCACCGCGCGCCAGAGATCGAAGGTCCCGAGCGCCCGACTGGCCCGCGCAGAGACATTGTCGCTCGCGCGGCGCGATGCCATCTGCAGCCGATGCGCCGCATGCGCGCTGCGCGTCGGATCGCGCCCGGCGAGGCTCTCGGTCCAGGCGCGCTGCGACGCCACCATCGCCAGATCGCGCGCATACAGCACGTTGGCCGGTTCGAGATGGATTGCCATGCGGCTGTGGACGTCGGCCAAATCGATGTACGGCCGTGCGTCGCGCGCCTGGGCCGCGTGCGTTGCGGTATCGCCCTCGTACAGGCCGAATCGCATGTACAGCTCCGACAGCATGGCGTGCACGATCGCGCTGTGGGATGCCATGCGGGCCGCTCGGAGCTGCTGACGCAGCGCGATCCCGTAGCGCGGCACCGGATCCGCGTCGTGACGCCAGCGTAGGTAGTCGGCGTATTGCAGCTCGAGATGACCGAGCTGCGCCAGCGCGTACGCGCTTGTGCCGTCCAGGCGCAGCGCGGCGCGACAGGCATCCTGACCCTGCCGATAGTGCGCCAGGGCGCGCGCCGCGTAGTCGTTGGATGCAGGATGCGGCCGCAGCATCCAGCTGAAGATCCAGTGTGCGTCCAGCCGGCAGGCGCGGATGCGGCTTTCCGGATCGCTCGGCGCGCGCGCGATCGCGCGCGCATACGCCCGGGCGGCTGATGCGCGCAACGGATCGACCGACGCCGGCATCGTGGTGTCGACCGCCAGGCTCTCGGCCGTGTGGATGTCGCCGATGAGTCGATCCACCTCATGGGCCCACGGCACGGTGCGCCGCGCCTGCTCAGCCAGCCGCAGGGCGTCGTCGAAGCGCTGGTCGTAGAGCGCCAGGCGCGCCTCGACATAGTCGGGTGACACCGACTGTGCGTTGCGCCCCAGCGCCAGCAGGCGCACGATGCGCGTCCGCAGAGCGGGCGACGTGGACACCCAGTCGCTGGTGTGACGACGCTCGAGGGTCGCGCCCAGAGCGTATGCCGCGTCGGGCGATCGGAAACCGGCGGCCCATGCCGCCTCGAGATGCCGCAGCGCCTGCGCATCGTCGCTGCCTCCCAGCGTGCGGTAGCCCTCACCGATCGCGTAGTGCAGCGGACCGCGGGCCGTCGAACCGCGCGGCAGCGCGGCCAGCTCGGCCGTCAGATCGGCCACGCGCGCGCGCAGTCGGGCGCGCGCGGGCGCCAGATCATGCAGTGGCCGCATGTGCTCGGCGCGCATCGTCCAGCTCAGATCGCGACCCAGCTGGCCGTAGCGCTGGACATCGTGCAAGCGCGCCCGATGACGCAGCTCGAGCAGCACGCTCAGGCCGAGTGCCGCCATCAGGAGCCCCACGGCGACCACCGTCACCGGTCGTCGCACCAGCCGCCTGACGGTCCGCATCAGGCGATGGCGGACTGTCAGGCGCACCACCGGCTGATGGTTCAGCACGCGATCGAGGTCCGCGACCAGCGCGCCGGCGTCGGGATAGCGGTCGATCGGCGACTTCGCCAAACAGCGTCGCAGCACCTGTTGCAGCCCCGGCGGTCCGACATCGGGCAGCGCGGGCGGATCGCGCAGGATCGCACGCATCACGTCGAACGACGTGTCACCGCGAAACGGCAGGGCCCGCCCGCCGGCGAGCAGCTGCGCCAGGGTCACGCCCAGCGCCCATACGTCCGCAGCGGGTCCGATCTCGCGGCGCACACCGCGCACCTGCTCCGGTGCCATGTAATGCGGCGTGCCGAGCACCTCGCCCGCCTCGGTCAGCATCGTCGACTGCTGGCGATCGTGCACCAGGCCGAAATCGATCACCACCGGCCGCAGCGCTCCGTCGGACGCCTGCGTCTCGATCAGGATATTGGGCGGTTTGAGATCGCGATGCACCAGGCCCACCGCGTGCGCCGCCGCCACCGCGTCGGCGGCGTCGCGCATCACCGCGACGATCGTCCGCCACGAGGCGTCGGCCAGCGCCGCGTCGATCTCCTCGCCGTCGATCAGGCGCATCGCCACGAACGGGCGCCCGGCTTCCTCGCCGACCCGGTAGACCTCGCAGATCCCCGGATGCTGCAGCTGCGCCAGCGCGCGCGCTTCGCGCAGCAGGCGCGTCTTGAGAG
>JBCCOR010000629.1:0-3330 GCA_039025295.1 Acidobacteriota bacterium | reverse complement strand
GGGCGTGGCCGCCGCCGACCAGCCGTCGACGCTGCCGGCATCGGCCGCGGCGTCGCCGGGGGTGGCGGCCGGCGCGCAGCCGATCGCCAGCGCGAGAAAGAGAAGCAGGCTGCACGCGGGTGCGAGCAAAGAGGACAGGCGGATCATCGTCGGGGTCTCCTGATGGATGGCGAAGCGGCTCAGAATTGGCCGGGCAGCACCGACCAATCGTCGAGCTGGCGGCGCTCGGCGAGGGTCAGATCGCCCTCCACCCGGATCGCGCGCCAGCGCGCGGGCCGTCGGTTGCCGTAGCCGGCGCGGGTGAAGGTGCCTTCGAGAATGTTGCCGGTCAGCTCGCCTGACATCTGCAGCTGGCCGACCGGGCGATCGAAGGGAATCTCGAGATTGACCCGCAGCGGCACGCCCAGCTCGAGTTGGCCGGTGAGCGGAACCGGCTGGATCGCCATGTCGATGACGCCGCTCTTGAGCGCCACACGCGCCAGGCCGCGCAGGCGGGTGAAGCGCCGCTCGAGATCGAACGACACCTCGATGCGGTATGACCGCTGCGGATCGACGACGTTCTCGATCAGCGCGTGCCAGCGGCCGTCGAGCTGCACCAGCGCGTCCTGGCCGGGCTGGAAGGCGTCGGCCAGCAGATGGCGGTCGGCGTCCTCGAGGCGGGCGATTTCGAGCGCTTCGGGCCGGCCGTCGCCGCCGTTTTCGATGCTGCTGGCGATCAGCCGGTTGAGCACCGCCACGTAGGGCTCGGCGTGTTCCTCGTTGGGCAGCGCCTTGCCGCGGCTGAAGACGTCGAGGAAGTGGTTCCACACCCCGGCGAGCCAGTAGCAGACCATCTCTTCCATCATGTCGGAGCCGTATTCGGCGCGCACCAGGCGGCCGAGCTCGTCGCGCGGCCAGCGCACCAGCGTGAGCGGACGCGTCAGGCGCTTGCTCTCGGCGATCAGGGCGAGGTCCTTGCGGCTGGTCTCGACGCCGATGCGCAGATTCGTGTCGGTGGCCGCGAGCTTGAAGATCTGCTCGAAGTTGTCGAGCACGGCGCGCACCTCGAGCGGCGGCTCGCTGCCCGCCGGCGGCACGCCGGGGACGTGGAAGGCGAGGCCGAACGGGGTGTCGATCTGCCACGCCATGCGCGCCGGGTCGTAGTGCGTCGAGAGTTCGAAATCGAGCGGCTCGGGCGTGCGCGGATGCACGGTCAGCGGCATCGGCAGCGGCTTGCGCCAGCCGCCGACCACCGCCGTCACCGGCACCTGCACCGGCACGTCGCGGGTCAGCACCGGGACGTTGACCTCGAAGCGCTCGGCGCTCACCTTCCAGGCCTCGACCATGCGGCTGCCGAAGGTGACGCCGACCGTGTCGTCGGTGTCGCCGCCGACGAAGCCGCCGCCCTCGATCACCAGCGTGTCGCCGACCTTGAGGTCCATCGGTCCGTAGTCGGCGATCTCCGGCTGCACCTGATAGCGCAGCATGCGCTGGTAGATCTCGCGCCCTTCGCGGTGCACGGCGAGGGGAATGCTGTAGGTGCCGCGCGTGCGCGCCGGCAGCGGCGGCACGGCGAGCACGATCATGCCGCGCTTCTCCTGCAGCACCTGCGCCGGCTCGTTGCCGATCGCGATCTCGATCTTGTCGTCGGGATGGATGTCAGGGCTCTGCAGGGTCAGCTGCTGGTTGGCGCTGATCACCAGCGGCGCGACCTGCACCGTGCGCCAGACCGTCGCCGACGGCCGCAGCATCACCCACAGGCCCCAGGTGATGACGATGAAGGCTGCGGCCGCGGCGCCGAGCCACAGCGGCGGCGGCAGCCGGCGCAGGTTGTCGAGATCGGTCTTCTCGATCGACTTGGTGCCGTCGCCGTCTCCCGCCGGCACCGGCTTGTCGGCGTCGCGCTTGACCAGCTGTTTGTCGTCTTTCTTGCCGTCCTTGGCGGCCTTGTCGTCGTCTCTGCCCTTGCGCGGACGGCGGCGCTTCTTCTTGTCTTTCTTGTTCGCTTCGTCGGCCGCGGCCTGGGCCTCGTCGTCGGGCGCGAGGCCGAGCTCCATGAGCATGCGCGCCGCGGGATCCTCCAGGCGCACGAGCACCGGACGCAGCACGCTGTGCTGACCGAGCAGGATCTTCTGGTCGTGGCGCAGGCGGACGGTACCGCGCACCCGCTTGCCGTCGATGAAGGTGCCGTTCTCGCTGTCGAGGTCCTCGAGATAGACCTCCTCGCCCTCGGCGTAGATGCGGGCGTGGATCGGCGAGACCGAGCGGTGCGGAACGACGACGTCCGCTTCCTGCGTGCGACCCAGGACGAGCTCGCCGTTGGGGGCGACTTCGTACTCCGCCAGCAGGCTGTCGGCCTGGAGGATTTGAATCAGGGGACGCGGAATTTCGGCGCTCATGGACTTCCTGGACGTTCGGAGGGAAAGGCGGCGTGTCCCTACGCTACACGATCAGGACGGCGATGATCAGCGCCAGCGCGGCGAAGACCAGAAAGCCGCCGAAGAGGCCGAAGATCCGCATCCACGGCGTATCGCCGCCGCGCGGCGGCGCGGGCGGCTGGGTCGCCCAGGTGCTCGGATGGAGCGCGCCCGCGCCCGACGCTTCGGTCGGTGTCTCGCCGGCGCGCGCCGCTTCGGTGCGCGCCTTGGCCGCGGGAAGGGCGGCCGCGGGCTGGCCGACGCCGAGCGCCGCGTCGCCGAGCGGCGCGACGGTCTCGGCCGGCGTCTCGACCTGCTGGGCGCGGGTCAGCTCTTCCTGCAGCAGGCGCAGGGTCGCTTCGCCGATCGCCGTCGACGACTCCTCGCGCAGGCTGGTGGCGCCGCCGTGCCAGCTGCTGCTGCCGCTGAGATCGACCGGCTTGGCGTCGACCAGCGAGGTCAGCGTCAGCAGGATCGGGCCGATGGTCACCTGGCCGCCCTCGCGCACGTCGACCTCGACGTGCGGCTCGAGCGGCTCGCCGTCGATCATGGTGCCGCTGGTCGAGCCGAGATCGGTGAGCGTGAAGCGGCCTTCGGGCACGAGGCGCACGCGCAGATGGCGCGGCGCGATGAAGGCGTGGGGCAGACAGATGTCGTTGCCCTGGCTGCGGCCGATGTAGTTGCTCGGCTGGGTCAGCTCGAACGACAGCGTCTGTCCGTTCTGGTAACGGACGGTGACCAGGCAGGTCGGCACAGCGTCGTTCCGTCGAGCGGTTTGGGAAAAGCCGGCTCAGCGCGCCGCGCTCAGGCGGCCTGCCCGCTGGTGAGCGCGGGCGGCGCCATGATCCGGCCGCGGGGCTGGATCTGCAGCTCGGGCGGCAGTTCCTGGAACGAGAGGACGACGGCGTTGGAATGCTGCAGATCGATCATGCGC
>JBCCOR010000628.1:0-3330 GCA_039025295.1 Acidobacteriota bacterium | reverse complement strand
GCTGGCTCGATCTGCCCGACGAGCCCGCTTGCCTGCTGCACGGTGATCTCTGGCGCGGCAACGTCCTCGCCGATCGCGCGGGCGCGCCGGTCGTGATCGATCCGGCCGTGCACCGCGCGCAGCGCGAGGCCGATCTCGCCATGGCCGCGCTCTTCGGCGGCTTTCCGGCGGCGTTCTACGATGCGTACGCGGCGCACTGGCCGCTCGCGCCGGAGGCCGACGCGCGCCGTCCGCTCTTTCAGCTCTACCACCTGCTCAACCACTACAACCTCTTCGGTCCGAGCTACCGCGACGCCTGCGTGCGCATCCTGCGCCGCTACGCCGGCTGACGGGCCGCTACCAGGTCGAGCGGAAGAGGACGTACATCACGAGTCCGCTCATCGTCGCCATGATCGCGACGAACACCGCGTAGGCGAGAAAGAACGAGCGCGCGGCGAGGCGTGCGAGCAGCGGACGGATCAGCAGGAAGAACGGACCGCCGCGCTGGGGCAGTTCGACGCCGCTGCGCGCCACCAGCGGCGCGATCAGCAGAAAGCCGACGACGAACGCGAGGGGCAGGGCGATCCACGGCGGCAGCAGATGCCGCCGCAGCGAGAGATCGAGCAGCACGACCGGTGTGAACAGCGCCAGCATCACGGCGAGGCGGTGAAGCGGCGGCGTCGGCGCGCGCCGCGGCGGGTTCGGCGGCGCGCTTGCGTCGCGGTGGGCGGGGGCATCGTTGCGATCCATGGATCGATTGTAGAGCGTCGCGCCCGGTGCGCGAGGCGGCAATCGGGCGGTAAGATGGGGCATGGCCGACGACGGACGCCGCATCCTCCACTGCGACATGGACTGCTTCTACGCGGCCGTGCACATGCGCGACGATCCGTCGCTGCGCGGCAAGCCGGTGGTGATCGGCGGCAGTCCGCAGGGGCGCGGCGTGATCGCAGCGGCGTCCTACGAGGCGCGCGCCTACGGCCTGCATTCCGCCATGCCGGCAGCGCGCGCGGTGCGGCAGTGTCCACACGCGGTGTTCATCCGGCCCGAATTCCCGCGCTACCGGCGCGAGTCGGAGGCGATCTTCGCCATCCTGCGCGAGATTACGCCGATCGTGCAGCCGGCGTCGCTCGACGAGGCGTATCTCGACGTCACCGACGCGCTCGACCGCTTCGGCTCGGCGACCGCGGCCGCGCAGACGATCCGCCGCCGGGTGTGGGAGGAACGTCGACTGACGGTGTCGGTCGGCGTCGCACCGAACAAATTGGTCGCCAAGATCGCCTCAGATTTCCGCAAGCCCGACGGCCTGACCGTCGTCCGTCCCGGGCAGGTGCGCGATTTTCTCGCGCCGATGCCGGTGCGCCGGCTGCACGGCGTCGGGCCTGCGACCGAGGCCGCGCTGACCGAGATGGGGGTGCGCACGATCGCCGATCTGCGGCGCGTGCCGTCGGCGCTGCTGCGCGCGCGCTTCGGCCAGTACGGCGGCGTGCTCCACGCCCACGCCCACGGCGACGACGATCGTCCGGTGCGCACCCACCGCGACCGCAAGAGCCTCGGGCACGAGCGCACCTACGCCCGCGATCTCGCCGATCTCGACGCCAAAGACGCCGAGCTGGCCCGGCTGGCGACGAAGGTTGCCGAGGGCCTGCACGAACGCGAGCTGTCGGCCCAAACGCTGACGATCAAGGTGCGCTACAGCGACTTCACGACCCGCAGCCGCAGCCGCAGCCTGCCGTTCCCGACCGCCGTCGAAGCGCGCATCGCGGGCATCGCGCAGTCGCTCCTGCGCACCACCGAGGCCGTCCGGCGTCCGGTGCGGCTGCTCGGCGTCACCGCGGCGAATCTCGTGCCGGGCGCGCCGGAGCAGCTGCAGCTCTTCGCCGACGCCGATGGTCCGATCGACGACAACGCATCCGGCGCTATTTGATCCCGCCGGCGAGCTTGTTGAACGGCTTCGAGAGCAGCAGGAAGAACAGGCCCGCACCGCCCGTCACCAGGAACACCTGCTGGAAGAGCGCGGACATCGCGACGTCCTGGGTCTGACCGGCGACCAAGCCGGCGATCAGGTTGCCGAGCGAGGTGGCCATGAACCACACGCCCATCATCTGGCCGACCAGCTGGCGCGGTGCCAGCTTGGTGACCGTCGACAGGCCGACCGGGCTCAGGCAGAGCTCGCCGCAGGTGTGCAGGAAGTACGTCACCACCAGCCAGGTCATCGCGACCTTCTGCGGATCCGCGCCCTCGGTGTAGGCCGCGCCCCAGGCGAGCACGCCGAAGCCGAGCCCGAGGCCGGTGAGGCCGAGGCCAAACTTCATCGGAATCGACGGATTGCGCGATCCCAGTTTCACCCAGAGGGCGCCGAAGACCGGCGCGAGCAGGATGATGAACATCGGGTTCACCGCCTGCAGCCAGCTGGCGGGCATGTCCCAGCCGAGCAGCGTGCGGTCGGTGAGATCCTCGGCGAAGATGTTGAGCGACGAGCCGGCCTGCTCGAAGCCCGACCAGAAGATCGCCGACGCGACGAAGAGCAGGGCGATCAGGCCGACGCGCTTCTTCTCGATCGGCTCGAGCTTCATGACCAGCAGCACATACGCGAAGTAGACCGCCGCCAGACCGATGATCAGGCCGCCCATCGCCTGCGCGACGCCGATCAGGGTGAGGGTGACCACGCCGCTCAGGTGCAGGGCGGTGATCACACCGACGATCGCGGCGCCGAGTCCGCCCCACGTGGCGAGCTGCTTCTTGGCCTGGTCGTAGGCTTCTGGGGTGGTCTCGAGCACGCCGGCGTCGCCGAGATGCTTGTCGCCGATGACGTACTGAATCACGCCGAGCACCATGCCGACGCCGGCGGCGCCGAAGCCGAGATGCCAGTCGACCTTCTGGCCGAGATAGCCGCAGATCAGCGGGCCGAGGAAGGCGCCGATGTTGATGCCGGTGTAGAAGATCGAGAAGCCGGCGTCGCGGCGTCCGCCGCCTTCCGGATAGAGATCACCGACGATCGCGCTGACGTTGGGCTTGAGGAAGCCGGTGCCGACCATGATCAGCAGCAGGCCGCCGAAGAAGCCCGCCGTCACCGGCAGCGCCATGGCGAAGTGGCCGAGGGCGATCAAGATGCCGCCGACCAGCACCGCCTTGCGCTTGCCCATCAGGCGATCGGCGATCCAGCCGGCCGGCAGGGCGAAGAAGTACACGCCGGCGGTGTAGAGGCCGTAGATCGCGCCCGCGGTCTTGGCGTCGAGCGCCATGCCGTTGACCTCGTTGACCATGTAGAGCACGAGAATCGCGCGCATGCCGTAATAGCTGAGGCGCTCCCACAGCTCGGTGAAGAAGAGAGTGGAGAGTCCTCGCGGCTGG
>JBCCOR010000627.1:0-3332 GCA_039025295.1 Acidobacteriota bacterium | reverse complement strand
TCAGAACGACTCGCTCAAGCTGATCCACGACGCCGCGCTGCAGCGCCCGGGACAGCGCACGCCCGAGGCCCAGCGCGTCCTCGACAAGGCCACCGAGATCCTCGGCGTCTCCGAGCAGGACCTGACCGACTGGGACACCCTCCAGCACAGTGCCAGTCAGCTGCACGGCACGCCGTCGGATCCGCGGGAGAACCGCCTGCTGCTGTCGGACCTCGGCATCCAGCGCAACCATCGCGTCTCCAACAGCGCCACCGCCGCAGCGACCTTCGAGCATCTCGGCCGCTACGTCTCCGGCCAGAGCGACGACATCCAGCCGCTGCTCGATCTCTACCGCGAAGTCGGCCGCGAGTCGAACCGCCCGAACCCCAACCAGCGCGGCGAGGAAGCCGCCCAGGAGATCCAGCAGCTCGCCGATCGGCTCAAGGACTACGCCGCGAACAACACCCGACCGAACGGCCAGCCCTTCGATCTGAGCACGGAGCGCGGCGCCACGACCTTCTTCAACGCCGCCAAGCAGGCCGGCATCTTCGAGCCGCAGGCGCTGCGCAACACGATCGACAAAGTCGCCGATTCCTCCGACAACCTGCGCTTCGGCGACGGCAAGTTGAACGAAGACATCGGCGGCCACTACGACGCCAACCTGGACGGCCCCGGCGGTCGCATGACGCCGGTCAGCGATGTGTCCTACCAGGCTCTCCAAAACGCGTTTGCCGACAGCTCACCGTCGGTGCGCGACGAGGTCTTCGCGCAGCGCAATGACGACGGCACGCTCATCACCTCGTCGCACCGCCCCGGCGCGCCGAGCGACAACCACTTCCTGCCGATCGATCCCGCGCCGAGCCCAAGCACGATGCCGGACGTCACCGTGGCGGACGCGGACAACGACTTCGACGACGAGCTCATCGCCATCGCCGACCAGCACGCGGCGGACAACGGCAACGGCACCAGCAGCGGCGGCAACGCCTCGGCCTTCTCGCCGGTGGGCGGCACCGACCGCGGCCTCAACGTGTCGTTCGGCGATCCGCAGGGTACGGGCGGGAACACCCCGATCCTCACCCCGATTGCGCAGCAGGGCGCGCCGCCGCCGGCCGACAACGGCTTCGCCAACGCCCTCGGCGATCCGCCGCCTGCCTACGACGATTCGCCCCCCGCCTACGACGATCCGATGATGGTCGACGACGGCTTCGCCTCAGGCTTCCAGCCCAGCGACACCGCATTCGAGCCGCCAACGGACGGCTCGACCGACCGCGGCTTCGACGCGGGCGGCAGCACCGACCGCGGCGTCTCCACGGACGACCCGGACGGACCGGACGGACCGCGTGGACCGCACGGTCCGAGCTACACCCTCGGCCTCGACAACATCTCGCAGGAGAACTACGTCGGCGGCAGCGCAGTCGCCGGCTACGAGTCGGTTTCGGTGCACGAGCTGGATGGCGGTTTCACCTACCAGCGTCGTGAGATCGCCGGCGCCTACGCCGAGGGCGCGGCCTACGGCGGCGTCGAGCGCGGCCCTGGCAGCATCACCGCCAGCGGCGGCGCCACGGCCACGGCCGGCGTCGGCGTGGTCGCCGAGGGCCACATCGGCAACGACTACGCCCAGGCGTACTACCGCGGCCAGGTCGGCCTGGAAGGCCAGGCCACCGTCGGCGGCACGGCGACGGTCTCGACCCTCGGCGTCAGCGCCGCGGCCGAGGCCAACGTCCGCGCCACGGTCATCAGCGCCCAGGTCGGCGCCAGCGTCAACACGC
This sequence comes from Acidobacteriota bacterium, assembly GCA_039025295.1. GTDB lineage: Bacteria > Acidobacteriota > Thermoanaerobaculia > Multivoradales > J023 > JBCCOR01. The sequence continues at coordinate 1,584 of JBCCOR010000627.1, read as the reverse complement.
CGTCGCTCAACATCGGCGGCGAAGAGATCTACGCCCACGCCGGCGGCGACGCCGAGGCCTTCGTCGGCTCCGAGGCCGGCGGCGAGGCGGCTCTGACGGTGGGCGCGAACGGCGTCAACGCCGAGGCGGGCGTCGAGGCCTTTGCCGGCGCCAAGGCGTCGGCGAGCGGCACCGTCGGCATCGGCGACGAGGCGCAGGCCACCGGCGAGGCCGAGGCCTGGGCCGGCATCGGCTTCGAGGCTGAGGCGAACGCCGGCTTCGAGGACGGCAAGCTGAGCGTCGGCTTCGACGTCGGCGCCGCGCTCGGCATCGGCGGCAGCCTCAGCGCCGACGTCGAACTCGACCTCGGTGAGATCTCCGACACCTTCAACGCGCTGCTCTTCAACACGGCCATGCAGGGCATCGAGGGCTTCGACAACTTCGGTGAGGGCGTCCTGCTCGGCACGGCGAACATTGCCAGCAACGTCGCAGGCGGCGCCAAGGATCTGGCCCAAGGCGCGGCCGACCTGGCCGGCGACGCGGTCGACGGCGCCAAGGACCTGGCCAACGACGCGGTCGACGGCGTCAAGAACGCCGCCAAGAAGGCGAAGAAGAAGGCGAAGAAAGCCAAGTTCTGGTGATGTCGCTGGGCGCCTCCGACCGCTGCGTCGGGCGCGGGCGTCCTGACCACCTTCCCACTTGATCGCCGGGCAGGGGCACCTTCGGGCCCCTGCCCGGTTCACCGTTGGGGCGCTGGATCGCTTCGCGCTCCGTCGAACGATCGCGGCCGCGTCACGGACGCGCGCGTCGCGCGTCGGGCACGAAACACGGCATGCGGGTCACGGTCTCGGCGTAGCGCAGGAAGTCGGCGCCCGACGCCACCGGACCGCGCAGGAACGAGCTGCGCCAGCCGATCTCGCGCAGGGTCGTCAGCCAGCGACGCGTCTCGTGACGCGCGTAGCCGTGCAGCTGGCTCTCGGCCGCGCTGAGGAGCGCGGCGTACTCCTCCGCCAGGTTGACCTGCAGCAGGCCGGGATCGTCGGTCGAGATGCTGACGTCGATGTGGATCTGATCGGGATTGCGGATCAGGTCGACCGGCTGCAGGCGGAACACCGGATGCTCGGCGTGGCTGTCGAGTCCGCCGACGAGGAGATTCGAGGTCGGATTCGCCTCGATCGTGATGCCGCCGCGGCGCAGATCGTCGATCACCAAGTCCTGCAGATAGCGCACCATTGCGATCCAGGCGGCGTCGGCGCGGACGGCGGTGGTCGATGCGAGCTTTTCGAGCTTCTGGAGCTCCTGACCAAGCCAGCGCTGCAGATCGCTCTGCGCGTCGCCCTCGCCCTGATGCTGCTGACGATGCGCCGGCCGACGCGTGTCTTGCAGCCAGGTCTGCAGCTTCTGGGCGTAGGTCAGCGTGTGATCGGCCAGCGACGACGGGAACCGCATCGTCGTTGCTGGCACCGAGGTTTCCTCGAGCCCTGGCAGATGCCCCAGTAAACGATCGACGGCCTGCTCGGCCGTGCGGCGATGCGGCAGCGTCGCCGGATCGTGCGCCGCCACACCCAGTCGCGCCAGCGCCCACGTCAGCGCCAGCGCCAGCTG
>JBCCOR010000626.1:0-3338 GCA_039025295.1 Acidobacteriota bacterium | reverse complement strand
GCTTCGTCGCCGCGCTGCTCGTGACCCTGGTGTGGAGCGGTCTGCGCCACGGCGCGTGGTACGCGCCCGGCCTGCTGCTGGTGGCCGCGCCGCGCTTGAAGATCGACTCGACCAGATCGCCGATCTGGGCCATCACCGCGGTCACCGCGGCCACCAGCAGCAGGCCGGGCGCGTACCACGCGCCGTGGCGCAGACCGCTCCACACCAGGGTCACGAGCAGCGCGGCGACGAAGCTCGCGATCGCCCCTTCCCAGCTCTTCTTCGGCGACACCTGCGGCGCCAGCCGGCGACGACCGATCTTCGAGCCGACGTAGTAGGCGACCGTGTCGCCCAGCCACACGATCGCGCACAGCAGGATCAGCAGCCACGGATCGCGGCGCTGCAGATGCGCGAGCGCGGCGATCGCCAGGCCGACGTACGGCACGCCGAAGGCGTAGAGGCCGACGCCGCTCATCGCGTCGCGCATGGTCGCGCGGGAGAAGAGATTGATGCCGGCCGCGATCAGCATGACGGCGGTGAACGCCATGACCAGGAACGCGCCGAGATCGACCGAGGTCGCCGCCTGGCCGAGCAGCACCCAGAGGCCGCCGCCGGTGGCGATGGCGAGCCACGGCAGCGCCATCATCGGCGCGGTCGGCGCGATGTGGCGGCCGAGATCGGCGAACTCGCGCGCGGCGACGAAGAAGAGCGCCATCATCAGCAGCACGAACATCCACGGCGGCATGAGGAACGTCGACGCGACGGCGATCACCGCCGCCGTCAGGCCGGTGATGATTCGCTGACGCCCGGCGCTCACGGAGTGGCGCGGCGCGGTCGGCGACGGCGCATCAGCCGGAGCGTGCGTAGACACGTTCGTCGTCGGCGCCCGCGCGGCCGACGCCGCCGTAGCGCCGCTCGCGCTGCTGGTATTCAATCAGGGCGTGCACCAGGTGCGCGCCGCGAAAATCCGGCCACAGCACCGGCGTGAACACGATCTCGGCGTAGGCGAGCTGCCAGAGCAGGAAATTCGACACCCGCATTTCACCCGAGGTGCGGATCAACAGATCGAGCTCGGGCTGGTCGGCGCTGTAGAGATGGGCACCGAAGCGCGCCTCGTCGATCTCGAGCGCCGCGCCGTCGGCGGCGCCGGCCATCTGCTCCGCGACCAGGCTGCGGCAGGCATCGACGATCTCGCAGCGCCCGGAGTAGTTGAGGGCGATGTTGAGATGCATGCCCCCACCGTCGGCGGTGGCGTCGACCGCGCGATCGACCGCCTGCAGCACGTCGGCGTCGAGACCCTCGCGCCGACCGAGGCGGCGCAGGCGAATGCCGTGCTCGCGCAGGCGCGGCAGCTCGCGCCGCAGGTATTCGCGCAGCAGGCCCATCAGCGTCCAGATCTCGTGGCGCGGACGCTTCCAATTTTCGATCGAGAAGGCGTAGAGGGTGAGCGCGTCGAGGCCGAGCCGGGCGGCGGTTTCGACCGTGTTGCGCACGGCGTCGACCCCGGCGCGATGGCCGTCGACCCGCAGGCGACCGCGCTGGCGCGCCCAGCGACCGTTGCCGTCCATGATCACCGCCACGTGGCGCGGCATGCGCGCCGGATCGAGCTGACGCCGCAGCGTTTCGACATCGTTGGGGGACGCGTCGGGCGATGAATACACGGGAATGATGGTCATCCTCGCAGCGTACGGTACCACAGCCGTCGCCGACCTGCGGCCCGCGCCAAGCGTCGCGCAGCGCTCGACGTTATTTGTTGGGGAACAGCGATTTGACGACGATCGCGAGCAGGCCGATGACGGTCACGGTCGCGCTGCCGAGGGCCGCACCGAAGCCGACGTCGCTGAGCGCAAAGCGCACGTGGGGATCGAGCGGCGGCACGGTCAGGCCCTGGAGAAACACGACCAGGCCGACCGCGACCAGCCACACGCCGACCATTTTGTAAATGCGATCGGCGTAGGTTTTGCGCAATTCGAGCTCCTGCTCTTTGTAGCGCTTCGACAGCTCGAGCTCCTGCTTCTTGAGCTCGTTTTGAATGCGCAGCTCGTCGAGCTCGAGCGTGACGCGCGCCTGCTGATCGTTGTCTTCCCACGGCGCGTCTTCGTCGACGCCGTCGTCGGCCGTCGCGCGCGCGTGCGTTTCGGCCTCCTGCGCGCGCGCCGGTGCGGGGCCGTATTCGGCGTGCTTGCCCGCTTTCAGAATCAGGCTCGGCGAGAACTCGGGCACCGCGCCTGCGGGCTCCGCATCACCGGGCCGGGTCTGCACGTCCGGGGTGGACGCCTGGGACGCTTCGTCGCGCACGCGTCGTCTCGATCCGGTCGCGCGCGTCAGACCGCGGCGTCGGCGGCGTCGGCTACGCGGGCTTCGACCGGCGGGCGGTCGACGGCTGCCGCGTCGACGGAGGCATGGGCGTCCTGCGCCGCCTTGGCCGCCAGGCCGAGATCGCGGTAGTGGGCGTGGATCCACGTATCGGGAATCACTGCGTTGCGCGGCAGCGCGCCGTTGTGGGCTTCCTTCACCCGATGCCAGGGCGTGCCCTCGCGATGGGTCATGTCGGAGAGCTGATAGGCCGAATAGTCTTTGTAGGCCTGCCAGACGTGATCGAGCACGGCGCGCGCTTCGGAATCTTCGAGCGCGACCTTCGGGCGCTCGTGAAATTTACCGTCGAATTCATAGGCGTGATCGTCGATCGGGCGATTGCCGAAGCGTTTGAACTGCTGGTAGAGATCGCCGATCACCGGGCCGTACGGCCACGCCTGAATGCGCTCCTGGAGCAGCGGCTGGCCGCCGTAGACGGCGAGATACCAGCCGTGGGCGATGTAGACCAGCTTGAGCAGCTTCATCGGCGTCAGCTCGATCCCTTCGTCCCACGCGCGTTCCAAAAAGTAGTTGGCGACGGCATTGGCGCTGTTGAGCATGATCGCAATTCCGTAGGTAGCGCCCGGCGGCAGATCGGGTTCAGCCGCGGCCGGACTGGACAGCAAACGTCATTCATTCGAGGAAACAAGATGCAGCCGCTGCGTAGGCGACAGCACTTTAGCGTATCGCCCTCGCCCGATTGGCGCAAATCCAGCGTAATTCACCTCTCGTTTTGCGCAATGGCGTCGCGCTCATGGGCGACAAAGGCGCGCAGTCGGTCGCTGACGGGCAGCACCATCGGCGACGGCTGCCAGCGCAGCACCGTGCCGTCCGGATCGCTGATCTCGCCCGCCGCCACCTGCCGCGCCACCTCGGCGGGCGGCCTGCCGGCGACCGCGGCCCGGATCGCCTCATAGCGCGCCCGCGCCTCGGGCAGCGCGAACACCATGTGGCGCGCCGCGACGCGAGCGATGTGGAAGCGCGACGGTGTCATCACCAGGCCG
>JBCCOR010000625.1:0-3344 GCA_039025295.1 Acidobacteriota bacterium | reverse complement strand
CTCGCCGGTCGCCGACGTCGACGCGCCCTGGCGGCTGCCGGTCGATCCCGCGACGATCGCGCCGGCGCACGATCCGACGATCCCGCTCGACTGGCACGGATCGCTGTCCTTCCTCTACGACGGCCCCGACCCGATCCAGACCGGCGTCGTTCCGGGCACGATCGACGCGCGCCGGATCGCCTGGCTGCGCGGCCGCGTCGTCGATCGCGCGGGCGCGCCCCTCGGCGGCGTGCGCGTGCGCGTCGCGGGCGAAGCCGCGCTCGGCCAGACCCTGACGCGCGCCGACGGCATCTACGACCTGGTCGTCAACGGCGGCGACGTCGTCGTTCTCGACTTCGCGCGGCCGGGGCTCCTGCCCGCGCAGCGCGAGGTGCGCGCACCGTGGCGCGACGCGCGGGTCGTCGACGACGTCGCGCTGGTGGCCTTCGATCCGGTGGTGACGACGATCCTCACCGACGCGCCGGTCGTCCAGCTCGCCGAGTCGACGCCGCAGACCGACGCCGACGGCGCGCGCCAGGCGACCGTCCTCTTCCCCGCCGGCACCGGCGCCGCGCTGCGCTTCGCCGACGGCACGCCCGACGCGCCGCTCGCCAGCCTCGACGTGCGCGCCACCGAGTACACCGTCGGCGCGGCGGGCCCGATGGCGATGCCGGCGGCGATTCCGCCGCGCGTCGGCTACACCTACGCCGTCGAGCTCAGCGCCGACGAGGCCGTCCGGCGCGGCGCGCGGTCGGTCGTCTTCGATCGGCCGGTGTACCTCTACGTCGACAACTTCCTCGACTTCCCCGTCGGCGCCCGCGTGCCGCTCGGCGCCTACGACCGCGTCGCGTCGCGCTGGCAGGCCGAGACCGACGGCCGCGTGATCGGCCTGCTCAACGTCGACGGCGACGGCCTTGCCCTCGTCGACGTCGACGGCTCCGGCGCGCCCGCCGACGCCGCGACGCTCGCCGCGCTCGGCCTCAGCGACGACGAGCGCCGCGCGCTGGCCGCCCGCTGGCCGGTCGGCGCGACCCTGTGGCGCGCGCCCGTCACGCACTTCACGCCGTGGGACTGCAACTGGCCGTATCGCCCGCCCGACGACGCCGTGCCGCCCGACGAGGATCCCGTCCCCGATCCCGGTTCGCGGCCCGATCCGAGCCGGCCCGATGCCGGCGACGACGACAGCGACGGCGACGGCAATCCGATCGATCCCGGCGACGACGCGGATGGCGACGACGCCAACGCCAACGGCAGCTGCGACGACGGCGAGAACTGCGTGCCGCCGGTCGACGATCCCACGCATCCCGATCCCTGCGACAGCGAGGTCGACGGCTCGATCCTCGGCTGCGAGGGCCAGACCCTGCGCCAGCTCGAGCCGCTCGTCGGCACCGACTTCGCCCTCGCCTACGCCAGCGACCGCAGTCCAGGCTTCGATGCCATCTATCATCTGCGCGTCCCCGTCACCGGCGCCGAGCCGCTGCCGTCGGGCGTCGAGCGCGTGCTGCTCGAGGTGCAGATCGGCGGCCGCGTCTGGCGCGCCGACTGGGCGCCGCAGTCGAACCTCGTCTGGTCGCAGCAGCTCGACGCCCGCGACGGCTTCGGCCGCTCGGTGCAGGGCGCCATGCCCGTCACCGTCCGTCGCGGCTACCAGTACCCGGCGGTCTACCGCCCCGGCGCGGGGCTCTTCGAGCAGAGCTGGGGCCAGTCGTCGGACGGTGTTTTCCCCAGCCAGATCCGCCGCCGCGACGGCGGCAGCGTGGTGCTGTGGCGCGAGACCGTCGCCCAGCTCGACGCCTTCGTCAGACCCACCGTCGGCGGCCTCCGCGCCCGGCCCTTCGGCCTCGGCGGCTGGCAGATCGACGCCCATCACGTCTACGACCCGACCTCGAGCACGCTCTACCGCGGCGACGGCACCCGCCGCACGTCGCGCGCGCTCGGGCCCGTGCTCAACCTCGTCGCCGGCACCGGCGTCGCGGACAGCGGCGGCAACGGCGGTCCCGCGACGGCCGCGGCGCTGAGCCGTCCGACCGATCTCGCCTACGGACCCGACGGCAGCCTCTACGTCGCCGACGCCGGCAACTACGTCGTGCGCCGCATCGCGCCCGACGGCCGCATCGACGTCGTCGCGGGCGCGGGCGTGCCCTGCTTCGACGACGGCTCCACCCTCACCGAGCGCGGCACGGGTGATCTCGGGCCATGCGCCCACGGTCCCGGCCCGCGCGACTTCCGCTTCCAGGAGATCGCCGGCATCGACGTCGACCGTCGGGGACGGCTCTTCGTCGTCGACGCCGCCCAGCGCTGCGTCCTGCGCCTCGATCCGGGCCAGCTCACGCGCGTCGCCGGCGCGTGCGTGCATCCCACCGAGCCACCACCCGCGCCGCTCGCCGATCCCGACGATCCCGCGCCCGGCGACGGCGGTCCGCCAACCTTGGCGTCGCTCTCGACGCCCCTCGACATCGCCGTTGCGGCCGACGGTTCCTTCTTCATCGCCGAGCCGGGTCGCCAGCGGCTGCGCTACGTCCAGGGCGACCGCATCACGTCGCTGCGCGGCGCGGATGGCGCGACGTTCTTCCTGCCGCAGCGCCTCCACGCAGCCGACGACGGCGCGCTCCTGATCAGCGACCACCACCGCATCCTGCGCCTCGGTTCCGCCGGCGACCTGCGCGTCGTCGCCGGCAACGGCGTGCCTGCATCGTCGCTCGACGGCGAGTCGGCGGCCGCATCCTCGATCCACACGCCCATGGGGCTCGCCGCGACCCGCGACGGCCAGATCTTCTTCGTCGAGCAGGGCAGCCACCGGCTGCGCCGCATCGACGGCCGTGGCCGCTTACAAACCGTCGCCGGCACCGGCGCGTTCGGCTTCACGGCCCCGGGCGCGCCCGCGCGCGGCGCGGGCCTCGCGACGCCCGACGGCGTCGCGCTCTCGCCCCGCAGGGGCCTGGCGCTCGCCGATCCCGGCCAGCGCCGCGTCTTCGCCCTCGCCGGCGCCCTGCCCGACTTCGACGACACCGATCTGCGCGTCGTCGAGGCCGACGGCAGCCTCGTCTACGTCTTCGACGCCCTTGGCCGCCATCGGCGCACCGAGCACGGCCTCACCGGCGCGACGCTCCTGACCTTCGACTACGACGACGCTGGCCTGCTGATCGCCATCACCGATGCCGACGGCCTCGTCACGTCGATCGCGCGCGACGACGACGGCGCGACCATCACGGGTCCGTTCGGCCAGGCGACGCGCCTGACGATCGACGACAACAGCGATCTCGTCGCGCTCACCAATCCGGCCGGCGAGGTGACGCACTTCGGCTACTTCGCCGGCCTGATGACCGAGATGATCGATCCGCGCGGCGGCGAGAAGCAGTATTTCT
>JBCCOR010000624.1:0-3352 GCA_039025295.1 Acidobacteriota bacterium | reverse complement strand
TCGGCGCGCCGGGCGTCCAGCTGCCGCCTTCCCAGCCGAACCAGCCGCTGCGCTCCTGGCAGTAGACGCTCACCGGCCGGTTGAAGAACTTGGCCAGCTCCACGCCCCAGCCGGTGCCGCCGCGGACCGTGTCGTCTTCCTGGATGCGGCCGATCGCGAAGACCGCGTGCGCCTCGTTGACCATGTGGAAGATCGACTGGAAGATGCGGCGCATCTTGTCGCCGCGGGTGTAGGTGCGGCCCATGCGCTGCGACACGATCTCCATCGACACATCGCCGCGGCGAAGCGCGTCGGCGTCGAGCACGTGGACGTTTTCCGCGCGCGCCATGATGTGGCCTTCGAAGGAGTAGGTGACCTCTTCGATGCCCCAGCGGGCGGCATTGAAGCCGAATTCCGCCTCGGCGCCTTTGTGGCCGCCGTGGAGCAGTTTGGCCTTGCGATGTCGGGTCATGACAAAAAAATCCTCTCAGGTTGTGCGGCGCCAAATATATCGGATCTGCCCGATCGTCGGCCGGAATCGTCAGCCTGGATTCGCATCGTCGCCCGCTAGCCCGACGAAGCGGTCGAGCCAGGCGAGCACCTCCCGGTGCCACTGCAGGCGGTTGCGCGGCCCGGTCACCCAGTGGTTCTCGTCGTCGAAGACCAGCAGCCGGCTGGCGATGCCGCGACGCTGCAGGGTGGTGAAGGTGGCAAGTCCCTGCTCGAGCGGCACGCGGAAGTCGCGCGCGCCGTGGATCACCAGCATCGGCGTGCGCCAGTGCATCACGTGATCGGCCGGATTGTGACGCGCGTAGGCAGCCGGTGCCGCCCACGGCGTGCCGCCCATCTCCCACTCGGGGAACCACAGCTCCTCGGTGGCGCCGTACATGCTGCGCAGATCGTAGAGGCCGGCGTGGTTGACCAGACAGCGGAAGCGATCGGGCCAGCGGCCGGCGATCCAGTTGATCATGTAGCCGCCGTACGACGCGCCCAGGGCCGCGCCGCGGTCGGGATCGATCCACGGATGGCGCGCGAGCACAGCGGCGAGCCCGCGCTGCAGATCGACCAGCGGCTTGCCGCCCCAGTCACCGGCGATGCTGTCGGTGAACGCCTGGCCGTAGCCGGTCGAGCCGTGGACGTCGAGCATCACCACCGCGTAGCCGGCGCCGGCGTAGACCTGCGGATTCCAGCGCTCGTGGAAATCGTCGAGGAACGCGCCCTGCGGTCCGCCGTGGATGATCAGCACGAACGGCGCGCGCCCCGACGCGGGCCGCACCGCCGGATGGACGACGACCGCCCGCACCGGCGCGTCGTCGGCGCCCGACACGGTGAAGGTCTCGACCGCGCCAAGCCGCAGCGCGGCGAAGCGCGCCGCGTGCCAGCGGGTCAGCGGCCGCGGCGCATCGTCGTCCGCCGCCGCGTCGGATCCGGCCGGCGGATCGACGGGCACGTCGTAGAGCTCGATCGGATGGCAGAAGTCGTCGCGGCCGAAGATCACCGCGCCGCCCGCGGTGACGCGCGCGCCGCGCGCGTGGCCGACGGCCGAGAGCACGCGGCGGATGCCGGTGGTTGCGTCGATGCGCACCAGCGCAACCCGGCCTTCGTCCTGCGCCGTCGCGATCAGCGCGCGGCCGTCGGGCGTCCAGGCCAGGTCGGCGATCGAGCGATCCCAGTCGGCGTCGGGCCCGGCCTCACTCAGGATCCGCGCGGACGCCGCATCGTCGACGGGCCAGTCGCGCAGCACGATCCGGCGCCGATCGCTCTCGTAGCCGGGCCGCGCCATGGCCAGGTAGGCGAGCGTGCGGCCGTCGGGGGCGAACCGCGGATGGGTGTTCCACGCCGGCCCGTCGGTGAGCGGGCGCGGCGGACGGCTGCCGTCGAGCGGCACGCACCAGAGGTCGAAGCGCGTCGACCACGCCTCGGCCGCGCCGGCGTCGCGCGCTGTGAACACCAGCGACGCGCCGTCGGGCGTGAACGCCCACTCGTCGTCGTCGCCGAACGGCAGGGTCGGACTGTCGGCGTCCATCGCGCCCATGAGGTCAATCGCCTGCGCGGCGCCCACCGGCCCCGTCGCGTCATTCGCGGCGGCGTCATCCTCGGCAGCGAGCGGCACGACGAAGAGATGCTGGCGCCGGCCGTCTTTCCAGGTGTCCCAGTGGCGCACGAACAGCCGATCGTAGACCCGCCCGCTGCCCTGCTGCGCCTGCGCCTCGCGGCGCGCGACGGTCGCCGCGATCGGTCCGTCGGTCGCATCGTCCGCCGTCGGGAAGACGCGCAGCGCGACCACGGCGCAGCGGCCGTCGGGCGCGACGGCGAAGGCTTCGATCGGCAGGGGCAGATCGGTGATCTGCGCGGCCTCGCCGCCGTCGACCGGCAGATGCCACAGCTGGGTCGTGCCGCTGCGCGCGGACAGAAAGTAGAGCGCATCGCCGCGCGGCGACCAGCGCGGGCTGTGGTCGCGCGCGGCGCCGCGCGTCAGACGGCGCGGCGGACCGCCGGTGCGGCTGCCGCGCGCGAGCAGCCAGAGATCGCTGTGGGTCGTGTCGGCGTCGGGATCGGCGCGCTGCACGACGAACGCGACCCGCGCGCCGTCGGGCGACGGGCGCGGATCGCTCAGTCGGCTGGTGCGGACGAGATCGTCGCAGGTGAACGCGCGCGGCGCGGGAAAATCAGAGACAGCCATGGCCATGCGGAAGGGCGCACCGGCGCAATCGACGGCGGCGCGGAGATCCGATCCGCGTCAGTTGGGCCCGGGGTTGATGCGGTAGCCGCACTCGGTACGCCGATCGAAGAGGGTCGACAGCAGCGGATGCTCGACCGGACGCTGCGGTTCGGGATCAGGACGCAGATTGCCCTCGGAGACGTAGGCGGTGCGGGTCTCACCGTCGATCAACACGTGGTACCAGGGCACGTCGCGCGGCGGCGGGTTGCGGGTCACGGCACGGTAGCGATCTTCGCTGCCCTGAAACGACGCGTCGACGTCGTAGATCACGCCGCGGTAGCCGAACACCCGGTGTTCGATCTGCTGCCCGACGTCGAAGCGCGCCGAGGCCTCCGACGGAAAAGGGCCCTGCGGTAGGGCGGACGCGTTGTGGAGGAACAGGCGACGGCGAGCGGATGCAGCATTGGGCATCGGGTACAACCTCAACATCACGGGATGGCGCGACCCCGCCGGGACGCGACCCATCGACAAAAACATGTGCGGCGCGTGGGTACACCGCGTCAAAAAACCGCGGGCAGCGCAATCCGCAGGCGCGTGCGCCCGATCGACGTGTGTCGACCGAACACCGTGCGGACAAACGCGCGTTTGCAAGCGGTCTTCTACCATTTGAGCGCAAGTCGGCGCGCAGGGTCAAATCCGGGCGGGTGGGCG
>JBCCOR010000623.1:0-3360 GCA_039025295.1 Acidobacteriota bacterium | reverse complement strand
TCGACGAGCTGCTCGTCGGCTATCTCGCCCAGCTGCCGCCGACGGCGCTGCAGGGCATCAGCGACGCGCGCGCGATCCTGCAGCGCGCGACGGTGCCGCCGGGCGCGGCGCCGCCGCCGGGCGATCGCGTCGCGGTCGTGCGCGCGCCCGAGGCGCCGGTCCAGATCGTCGACTTCAGCGACATCAAGTGCTCGCACTGCGCCAATCTCGACCGCACCATGCGCGAGCTCCACCGCATCTTGCCGCCGGGCAGCTACGCCCACGAGGCGCGCTGGTACCCGCTCGACGCCGACTGCAACGCGTCCCTCGACCCGGCGTTCACCGGGCCCGACGACGTCCGCTGCCTGGCGCCCAAGGTGCTCGGCTGCGTCCACCGCGCGCGACCCGCGCAGGCCGATGAGCTGCGCGCGCGCTTCTTCGAGGAGCAGCAAACCCTGACCGCGGCGCGCATCGACGAGCTGACCCTGGCGATCGCTGGGCTCTCGGCCGACGCGCTCGCGGCCTGCCTCGAGGCGCCCGACGCCGATGCCGCCCTCGCCGCGGACGTCGCCTACGCCGATCGCTACGCGCCCGAAGGCACTCCGCTGGTCGTGATCAACGGCCGCCAGGGGGTCTCGTACGGACCGTTTCTCTACGCCTTGATCCTCGCTCGCGGCGACGTCGACCATCCGGCGTTCGGCGCGCTGCCGCCGCCGGCGGCCGAACTCCATATGCACTGAGGAGCCCCGCAGCCATGACCGCATCCGATCGTCCGCGTCCCGTCGTCCTGTGCATCCTCGACGGCTGGGGCGCGCGCGACGAACGTACGGGCAACGCCGTCGCCCTCGCCGACACGCCGCACTGGGATCGGCTGATCGCGCGCGATCCGAACGCCTTCTTGACCACCCACGGCGGCGCGGTCGGCCTGCCCGACGGCCAGATGGGCAACTCCGAGGTCGGCCACACGAACATCGGCGCCGGACGCGTCGTGCTGCAGTCGCTTCCGCGCGTCGACGACGCCCTCGACAGCGGCGCGATGGCCGAGAACGACGCGCTGCGCGCGCTCGCCGACCGGCTGCGCGCCACCGGCGGCGTCTGCCACGTCATGGGCCTGGTGTCGGACGGCGGCGTCCACAGCCACATGCGCCACATCGCCGCGCTGGCGCGGATCGTGCGCGATCGGGACGTGCCGGTGGTCGTCCACGCGTTTCTCGACGGACGCGACACGGCGCCGAACAGCGCCGGCAACTTCGTCGTCCGGCTGCGCGACGACCTGCCCGACGACGTCGCGATCGCGACCGTGATCGGCCGCTACACCGCGATGGACCGCGACCAGCGCTGGGAGCGCACCCGCGCGGCCTACGCCGCGATCGTCCACGGCCGCGGCGAGGCGACGAACGACGACGCGGTCGACGCCGCGGTGCGGGCGTCGGCGGAGAACCGCGACGAGTTCGCGCCGCCGACGGTGATCGGCGACTACGGCGGCCTCGCGGAGGCCGATGGCGTGCTGTTCGCCAACTTCCGCGCCGACCGCGCGCGCCAGCTGGTCGCGGCCCTGGCCGATCCCGGCTTCGACGCGTTCGACCTCGCCGGCGACGACGGCGGCGTCGTGCGGCCGGCGGCGGTCTGCACGCTGACCCGCTACCGCGACGACTTCGACGCCTTCGCCACGCCGCTGCTGCCGCCGCCGACGCTCGACGACGTCCTCGGCGCGGTGGTCGCCCGGGCCGGACGTCGCCAGCTGCGGCTCGCCGAAACCGAGAAGTACCCGCACGTGACCTTCTTTCTCAACGGCGGCGAAGAAGACGTCTTCGAAGGCGAGGACCGCATCCTGGTGCCGTCGCCGAAGGTCGCGACCTACGATCTGCAGCCGGAAATGTCGATCGAGGAAGTCGGCGCGAAGCTGATCGGGGCCGTGCGCGGCGGGACGTACGACCTGATCGTGGTGAATTTCGCCAATCCCGACATGGTCGGGCACACGGGCGATCTCGTGGCCGCGACCGCCGCCTGCGCCGCGGTCGATCGCCATCTCGGCGCGCTCGTCGCGGCGCTCGACGACGTCGGCGGCGCGCTGCTCGTGACCGCCGACCACGGCAACGCCGAGCTGATGATCGATCCCGAGACCGGCGGTCCGCACACGGCGCACACGACGAATCGGGTGCGGGTCGCGCTGCACGGCGGTCCGGCCGCGGTCGCGACGCTGCGCGACGGCGCGCTCTGCGATCTGGCGCCGACGGCGCTGAAGCTGATGGGGATCGACCCGCCCGCCGCGATGACCGGCCGGGCGCTCTACGACTGAGCGCGCGCCGGGCTCAGAACGCCGGCGCGGGATCGAGGCGCACGAGATCGACCGCGCGCAGCCCGCGCGGCGCATCGACCACGCGGTAGCGCACGCGCTCGCCGTCGAAGAGCTGATCCAGCCCGGCGGCGGCCAGTGCGCTGTGGTGCACGAAGATCTCGTCGTCCGCCGCGCTGCCGTCCGATGCGTCGCCGCCGCGCGGCGGCGCGTCCGCCGGCTCGGGCGCGATGAAGCCGTAGCCTTTCGCCAAGCTGTACCACTTGACGCGGCCGGCGCGGCGCGAGGGGCGGGTGATGTCGTGGGCGGCAGGCATGATGAAGCAGCAGACGTCGTGTTCAGACGATGTGCATGTCTGGGTGTACGGATGCGGGCGCGCAAATGTTGGTTACGCGCAGCCCCAAAACAACAAAACCGCGGCTCGAAAGCCGCGGCTGCGTGAGGGGAAGGATGGTGCCGAAGGCCGGACTCGAACCGGCATGGATTGCTCCACACGGCCCTCAACCGTGCGCGTCTACCAATTCCGCCACTTCGGCACAGGGGCGATATTGTGCCCCAAACGTGGTCGGGTCATCAAGCGTTTTCGTGCGCCGATGCCCGCTTACGGATGCGACGTCAGCCGTTTCCAGCGTCGGCCGGCGCACTGCTGCCGCCTTCGTTGCCAACGGCGGCGTCGGCGGGCGGCGCGGCATCGCCGTCGGCGCCGGCATCCTCGGCCGCATTGTCGTTGGCGGCGGCCGCATCCCCGGCGTCGGTTCCGGCCGCTTCGGCGTCCGGCGTCGCCGTCGCGTCGTCGGTGGTGGCTGCGTCGTCGCCGGCCGCATCGTCGGCAGCAGCGGCTGCGTCATCGGCGGCCGCATCGTCGCCAGCGGTGGCCGCGTCGGCCGGGATCTCGACCGCGACGCCGTCGTCGAGCACCGAGCGCGTGCCCTGCTGGCCCTGCAGCACGCCGATCGCAACGGTGGTCACCATGAAGGCGATGAACGAGCCGACGGTGACCTTGTGCAGCAGCGTGGCCGCGCCGCGGGCGCCGAAGGCGGTCATCGTGCCGCCGCCGCCGAAGACCGACAGATCGGCGCCTTTGC
>JBCCOR010000622.1:0-3366 GCA_039025295.1 Acidobacteriota bacterium | reverse complement strand
TGCGGACGACGGTTGCGCGCAGCGCCTCGACGTCGTCGCTGCGCTCGAGCTCGCCGAGCAGCGCGAAGAGGTTGCCGCCGGATGCATCGTGACGATCGCGGTTCAAGTCGATCGCCAGGTATTGAAGCGTTGGCCGGTACGGCGCGAACGCTTCCGGGACGTCCTGAATCAGCGCCTCGAGCCGCGTCGGCGCGGTCCAGGGTCTGTCTCCATTGTAGACGACGACGGGCAGAATCGCCGGCAGCGGCGCGCCAGAGGCGACCTCGCGGCTTTTGAGTAGATCTTGGTAGATCAAGGTCAGGTAGATCATCAAGCGCACGGCCATGGTGCGCTCGACGGTGCGCTGGAATTCGAGCAGGACGAAGGCGTACAGGGCCTGCGGGTCACCGCGCGGATCGGCCCATGCGATGCGCCAAACGATGTCGCTTTCGCGCTTGTGGTCGTCGTCGGTGACGCTGATCTCGCGGAAGCGGGTGAAGTCCGCGTCGGCGAGCCGCTCACTCCAGTCGCCCGGTAGATGGGCGCGGAGGAGATCGCGGACGAGGCTGGGGTGGCTGAAGAGTTTGCGGAAGTGGCGATCGTGGTGATCGCGGGGTTCGGACATGCGGTGTACCTCTTGGAAGGCCGTGCGTCCTACCGTCGCGCGGGCAGGATTCTGGCATTTGAAAGGAGGTACACGCAGATCGAGCCGGATTGTCGCGTTCGCCGCATTGCGTCATGCGATTTTCTGCCGCGCAGCGGGCCTGAAACGACGCGGTAGGATCTGCGCGTTGAACGACTGGGAGGTGGTCCAATGATCGGGGGAAGGCTCATATGTCGGTGACGCTGCTGCACGTGTCGGATGTGCATATCAATCCAGGGTCGACGGGCGTCGACGCGGAGAACGTGCTCCATACGCTGCGCGAGGATCTGCAGGATCTCGCCCGCGATCACGAACTCCGAACCGACGTCATCTGCGTCACCGGCGATCTCGTCTGGACGGGCAGACCGGCGCAATTCGACGCCGGGCACGCGTTCTTGGAAGATCTGCGCACGGCCGTCGCGCCCGAGGTGCAGTGCGAGAACGTGCTGCTCGTGCCGGGCAACCACGATGTTGATCGGCAGAGGATCCGTCGTTTGGGGCGCACGATCGCGGCTTCGGACGATCTCCGAGAAATCGAGGCCCTGATCCAGGCAGCCGATCACGAGACGAGCGGCGGGCAGCCGACCCGCGACGCCCGCGACTGGGCCGATGTGCACGAGCGGCTCGACGGCTACGGGCAGTTCCTCGAGGCGCACGGCTACGCGCATCTTCTCGTCGACCGCGCGCGCCACACGTGGGCGCTGCACCGCACGATCCGCGGACGCACGATCGGCTTCGTCGGCTTCAACACGGCGTGGAGCAGCGGCCATCCCGACGAGAAGCACGTGTGGACGGCCGGCAGCTGGCAGCACAAGCATCTGTGGCCGCAGGTGCGCACGGCCGACGTCGCGATCGCGCTGCTGCACCATCCGCCCGGCTGGGCGCATCCGCACGAGAAGCCGATGTTCGCGCAGGCGCTCACGCGCACCTTCCATCTCGTGCTGCACGGTCACGAGCACGTGGTGCATCCGCAGATCGCCGACGATCGTCGCGCTGTGCTTTCCGCTGGGGCCTGCTACGACCGCGCCGATCGCGAGAACGGCTACGCGCTCGTGCGTCTGCGCGACGACGGCACGGTCGAGCTCTGGCTGCGCCGCTACGACGCCAGCGGCGGCGGCTGGATTCCGCGGAAGATCCGAGGCAAGACGAACAACGACGGTCTGCTGACGTTCGAACCGTCGTGGCTCGAACCCGTGCGCTGGGGTGCATCGCGCGCGTCGGTCGCCGTGCCTGCGGTCCGCACCGACGCCGACGACGCGCCGCCGCTTTCCGACGAGGCCCGCGCCGCGCTCGCCGCCGACGCCGCGCTCTACGTCAAGCGGCTGCGCACGCTGCACGAGCATCTCGATCTGTTGGGCTTCGATGCGCGGGTGCAGGTGCCGGTGAAGCTCGAGCAGGCGTATATCCGGCTGCGCGCGCGGATGCATCGCATGGTCGACGCGCTGCGCGACGGCGAGGACGGCGCATCCGCCAAGCGGCGCGGCGTGCTGCCCGACGCCGACGACGCGCACGACGCTGGCGCGATGTCCGATTTGCCGATCGACGAGGCGTTCGCCCGCGCCCGCGATCCGCGCAGCCGCGACCGCTGCGCGCTGGTCGTCCTGGGCGATCCGGGCAGCGGCAAGACGACGCTGCTCAAGCATTTCCTGCAGGCCGCGGAACGGCCCGAGACGCTGCATCTGCCGCCCGATACCGTGCCGGTCTTCGTGCGCCTGCGCGGTCTCGACGATCCGGCTGCCGGATTGCACGACGCGATGACCGAAGCGATCGCCGAGGTCGACGCGCCGCTGACGCACGCGCCCGCCGAGCTGGCGCTGTATCTGCGGCGGCATCGTCCGCTGCTGCTCCTGATCGACGGGCTCGACGAGGTCGTCGATCCGAGGCAGCGCGCGGCGACGACGGCGTGGATTCAGCGCGAGATCAACGGTGCCGACGCGTCGTGGAGCTTCGTGGTGACCAGCCGCTTCGCCGGCTACGCTGATCAAGCGCGCTTCGACGCGCGCGTGCTCGAGCTGCACATCCGTCCGCTGCGCGCGGCCGAGGCCCGCGGGTTCATTGCGCGCTGGCACGATGCCGTCGAGCGGCAGGATCGTCTGGTCCACATCGACGACGCCGAGGCGATCGCCGCGGCCGCGTCGCAGGCGGCGCGGGAGGCCGAGAGGCTCGTCGCCGCGCTCTTCGACGGCGACGACCGCGCGGCGAAGCATCTGCGCGCATTGGCGCGCAATCCGCTCCTGCTGCAGATCCTGTGCATCGTCCATCGCTACGGCGGCGGCCTGCCGAAGCGCCGGGTCGATCTCTACGGCCGCTGCGTCGACGCGCTCCTCGGCTTATGGGAGCGGCGCGGCCTGCCGCAGCTGCTGGCCGTCGACCATACGCGCGAGGTGCTGCAGGTCGTGGCGCACGCGATGCACGAGGCGCGCATCAAGGAGGCTTCGTTCGACGAGTTCTTGGCGCCCGTGCTCGAACCGGCGCTCGCGGCCGTGGGCTACGCGGGCACGGCCGAGGCCTTCCTCGACCACGTCCATCGCGCCTCGGGCCTGCTCGTGCCGATCGGCGACGGCGCGTTCGCGTTCCTGCACCTGAGCTTTCAGGAGTATCTGTGCGCGCGCTATCTGCGCGACAAGGGCCTGCGCGACGACGGGGCGATTTTCGAGATGCTGGCGGCGCGCTTCGGCGATTCGTGGTGGCGCGAGGTGATCCGGCTCGCGCTCGGCCTGCCCGAGCCGCGCTGCGGCGGCGAG
>JBCCOR010000621.1:0-3369 GCA_039025295.1 Acidobacteriota bacterium | reverse complement strand
TGGCGCCGACCACCACGGCGTCGGCGAGGCCGCCGTGGATCGCCTCCATCGCCAGCTTGAGGTTGATGCCGAAGGTCGAGCACGCCGCCGCCGGGCCGATCGCCATGCCGGTCAGGCCGCCGAGCATCGAGATCTGGGCGGCAGCGATGTTGTCGATATTCCACAGCAGGTTGGGCGAGACCGCGGTCCAGGGCGCCTCGGGCGCGCCCCACGACTGCTGCAGCTTGCGATGCCGGCGACGCTTCTCTTTGATCGCCGCCAGCTTGCCGCTCTCGACGTCGCCTTCGACGCCGATCGACTCGATCGCCTTGATGGCGTCGAGGTACGTGCGCAGCTCGGGCGCGCGCGCGGCCCAGTAGCGCCACCAGACGTCCTCGGCCTCGTCGCGCTGCAGCGGGCCGACCGTGGTCGGATCCTCCGGCAGCGGCGCGTCGCCCGGATCGTAGGTGTCGGGGCTGGTCTCGAAGGCGCGCCGGACGCTGTTGTTCTCCGGCTGGGCCCAGAAGCGGTCCCAGCGGCGCTGGGCGCGGTAGAGCGCCAGGCTCTCTTGCTGCTGCGTGCCGAAATCGCCGAGGCCGGTGCCGACGTACACCCGCGTGCGCGTGCCGAGGGCCTTGAGCACGTCCTCGAGGCCGGGGTTCTGGCCGAGCGCCTGGATGAACGCGCCGATCGCATACTGCACCGGCAGGCCCATCTTGCTCTCGATCTGCGAAAAGCGGTTGGGCTTGAAGCGCGCTTCGAACCACGGCCGATACGCCTCGAGGTCGAACGTGGGCATGCCGACGAGAAAGTTGTCGGGACCGAAGCCGTCGAACGGGCTCAGCCAGGTGTCGGCCTCGGCGAGATTGGCGGCAAAGCTGTCGACGTTGGGGGAGCGCGGGGCGACGATGCCCCAGCCGAAGACGCCGATGCGGCGCGCGGCGGGCGCGGTGGACGGTGCGGAATTCTCTGGCATAGCGCTGGTCTCCGTGCGCGGCGCTGCGCGTGCGCGCGTTGCCCGCGCGCGTTGCCGCCGCATCGAGCTCTCCCCGGCGGACGATGAATGCGGATTCGATTGAGCGGGATTATGGTTCGCGCGGGCCCGGCGCGTCCAGGGATGGGTCCGGATTCAGATCTCGCAGCTGGTAGCGATGCCCGTCTCGGTAGCCCAATCGGCGGTAGTAGTCGCGGGTGCCGACGGCCGAGATCACCGCCAGGCCGGCGTAGCCGCGCGCGGCGGCGATGCGGTCGGCGTGCGCCATGAGCGCGCGGCCGAGTCCGCGATGCTGGGCGTGCGCCTCGGCCGGATCGCCGGCCAGGCCGACCAGCGCGCCGTAGACGTGCACCTCGCGCACGATCGCGCGATCGGCGAGCTCGTCGAGCCCGTCCGGCGGCGGCGCGGCGGGCAGCGCCAGGCGCAGGAAGCCGCAGAGATGGTCGTCGGCCGTGACCATCTGCAGGAACAGCTCTTCGCCCACCGGCGTGCGGTAGCGGACGCTGTCGTCGAAGCGCAGCGCCGCGTCGGCGACCGGACGTTCCCGGATCTCGCGCGCGCGGATGTCGCGCATCGCCGTACCGCGCGCCGCCAGCGCCTGCTCGGCCAGCTGGCGGAAGTTGGTGGTTTTGTTGCCGACCAAGATGTCGTCGCCCGGAATGTCGCGGATCACGCGCGTCACCCGGCAGTAGGGCGGCACGGCGGCGAGGCAGTGGGTGAGCACCTCGAGCAGCTCGTCGCGGCTGTAGGGCCGCCAGCGCCCGTCGCGGTGATAGCGCACCAGCTCGGCGCTCGGCAGCAGCGAGCACGGGTAGATCTTGAGCTCGTCGGGGCGGATCGCGGGATCGTCGAACAGGCGATGGAAGTCGGCGATGTCGGCCTGCGGATCGCTGCCGTAGAGATTGGGCATCCAGTGCGCGTGGAGCTTGAAGCCGGCGCCGCGCATCAGGGCGAAGGCGCGGCGGGTGGCGGCGACGTCGTGGCCGCGGTGGTTGGCGGCGAGGACGGCGTCGGACAGGCTCTGGATGCCGATCTGCACCTTGGTCGCGCCCAGCCGGCGGAGGCGATCGGCCTCGCCCGGGTCGAGATGATCCGGCCGCGTCTCGAGCACCAGGCCGACGCAGCGCGCGATCGTTCGCTCGTTGCGCTGCTGCGCGCGCGCGAGCGCGTCCCAGGTAGCGTGCTCGGCCTGATCGCGCAGGCGTCCGTCGAGCCGGCGGCGGAGAAAATCGCCCACCACCTGGTTGTAGCTGGTGGCGTCGTCGAGATCGCGGCCGACCGCGGCGCCGTCGACGGTCTCGTCGAGCTGGTCGAAGTCGATCGGCGCTTCGCGGCCGGCGTGCGCGACCGCGTCGTGCAGCGCGTCGTCGCCGCGCTGCGGATCGAAGTCGTTGAGCGCCTCGAAGCAGCGCAGGATGAACCAGATCTGGTAGGGCTCGGGATAGAACGACCAGGTGCCGCCGAGCACGATCAGCTCGACCTTGTCGATCGGATGGCCGTTGTGGTGATAGGCGAGCAGGCGCGCCAGGGTCTGGGCGTACGGGTCGAAGCGATGCTGGGCCGCGCGCTGGGCGCCGGGTTCGCGCGACAGGTACGACTTCGGCATGCGCACGTCGCTCGGGCAGAAGATGCAGCGACCCGGGCAGGGGAACGGCTTGGTCAGGACGGTGACGGGCGCGACGCCGCTGCGCGTGCGGATCGGCTTGGCGCGGACGCGCGCCAGGAAATCGGCCTCGTCGCGCCAGCCGTAGCGCGGCGCGAGCGCGCGAAAGCCGCGGATCAGCTCGCTTTTGCGGAAGGTGCGCTTGTCGCTGCGCGGATGGCGCCGCAGAATGTGCTGCAGGGTGCGTTCGTCGAGATCGGCGCCGCGCGCGCGGATCATCTCGATCGCGCCGACCAGCGCGTCCTCGTGGTCGCGCGGATCGAAACGAAAGCGGCGCGGCCGGAGCACCGCGGACGACGGATCGGTGGAGGAGCGGGTCATGACGGTGAGGCAGGGGCACAAGGACGGGCCCGACGAGCAGCGTACCACGGCGACTGCGCACCCGCTGGCCGCGCAGCTGGCGGCGCTCGACCGCCGCTTTTATCGCCATCATCGCGATCGCTTCGACCACACCCGCCGGCGTCCGTGGCGCGGCTGGCAGCGGCTGCTCGCGCGGCCGCCGCTGCCGCAGCAGACGGCGGCCGGGAGGCGGTTGTGGCCGGTCCTCGACGTCGGCTGCGGCAACGGTCGGTTCGCGCACGCGCTGTGCGACGCCGGGATCGGCGCCGATCCGTTCGCCGATGCCGGCCTCGTCTACTGCGGACTCGACGGCGACCTCGGCCTGCTCGCGCGCGGTCGCGCGCGGCTCGCGGCCCGGTACACCGTTTTCGCGGTGGCAAACGGGCACGCCTTA
>JBCCOR010000620.1:0-3372 GCA_039025295.1 Acidobacteriota bacterium | reverse complement strand
CGCCCGCTTTCGTTGGATGCATCTGGAATCCTGCTCGTGAACCCGACCCGTCCCCGCCGCGCCCTGGTTTCAGCCGCGCTGCTGATCGCCCTGAGCGCGCCGACGCTGCGCGCCGACGCTGCCACCGCGACCGGCGACGATCCGCCGACCCGCACCGCCACGATCTTCGTCACCGCCGACCTCGGTGGCCAGCTGCAGCCCGACGACCGCACCAGCGTCGCCCATCTCGCGGCATTTCTGCGCCAGCTGCAGAACGAGGCGCGCGAACGCGGTGACGTGGTGCTGACCATCGACGCCGGCCGCACCCTGGCGCCCTACGCCGAATCGCGCCACGACGGCGGCGCGACGATGATGCAGTTCATGCTCACCGCCGGCCACGACCAATTCGTGCCGGCGCCGATGGATCTGAGCAGCTTCGGCCTCGACGGCATCAACGACGCCGCCGAAAATCCGCTGCAGCCGCCGTCGGTGCTGCTGCCGCTGCGCGATCCGGCCCAGCTCGGCTACGGCAACCTGCGCAGCCACGGCTTCGTGCTGGTGCCGCCGCGCGACGGCGACGGCAACCGCAGCTTCGCCATCGCCACGGTCAGCCTCTACGCCGACGGCACCCTCGATCGCCTGGCCTTCGGTCTCGGCGACGACGACGCGCTCACGGCCGACAAGGCGTTCACGCTGCAGCCGCTGCGCAGCCAGCCGTCGATCGAGCTGCGCGACGCCGATCTGCGCATCGCGGTGATCCACAGCGCGCGCCACAGCGCGCCGCTCGCGACGCGCACCTTCACCTGGGGCCTGCTCGACGAGCCGCACGACGCCAACGTGCTGATCGCCCCGGATCTCGACGTCGATCTCGAGCTCGTCCGCGGCGGGGACGACAAAGTCTTCCTCGCCGCGCTCGACGACGACGGTCCGTGGACGGTCATGGCGCTGCGCTTCACGCTGGCCGACGACGGCAAGCGCTGGCGCCCCACCGACATGGCGGTGACCCGTCACGAACTCGATCCGTCGGCCGTCGAGCGCCTCGACACCCAGCTCGTCGCCGACATCCGCGCCAACCTCGACAGCTTCCGCGACGCCGCCAACGAGCCGCTGCCCGACGGCGCCCCGACCACGCGCGCCGGGCTCGAGCAGTTCGTGCTCGACACGATGCGCGAGGCCGCCGACGCCGAGGTGGTGATCCTCAACGAAGGCGGCCTGCGTCCGACCGATCCGACGGTGTTCGATCGCACGCCCCTGACGCGCGAAGCGCTCCTGCGCATGCTCAGCCTCGACCAGGTGCTGGTCACCGGCACGCTCACCGGCGCGCAGCTGAAGGCGCTGGCGGTCGAGAGCGCCAAGCGCATGAACGCCGACGGCACGCGCCGGCTGAGCGCGCTGCGCTTCGGCGGCATGACCTTCGACGTCACCGGCGCCGGCACCGACGATGCCGCGGTCGACAGCGTCGAGATCAACGGCCGTCCGCTCTTCGACAGCGACGACTACGCCATCGCCACGACCGCGTTCCTGAGCGAGGGCGGCGACGACTACGACGCGCTGAGCGCGCTCGACACCACGGTCGTGCGCCAGGGCGGCAAGGACGGCAAGCGCGCGGCCGAGATCCGCGACGACCTCGTCGCGCCGCGCCTCGCCGAGGCCGCGCGTCCGTTCGAGGACCTGCGCCGCAAGCCGCTCTGGCGCTTCCACATCGACGAGATCAGCCTGAGCCTGGAGCAGGTCAACACGACCCGCGACGACGACGCCTACGCTGACGTCTCCGACTCGCGCATCACCGCCGACGACACCACCACGATCTCGACCGAGGCCCGCCTCCGCGCCGAGCAGCTGTGGCCGTCGTTCAGCTGGGAGACCGGCCTCTACGCCGCCTACGGCGAGATCCGCGACACCGACAGCGACGAGTCGGAAACCGAGGATTTGATCCGGCTCGAAAGCGCGCTGGTCTTCACCCGCACCAAGGTCTGGGGCGCGGTGCCGTTCGCCGGCGTGGGCTACGAGACCGAGTTCACCGCCACGCGCACGTCGGACGGCGACACGATCGAGCGCAAGCAGCTCTTCGACGCCCTCGCCGGCCTCGACTGGCGGCGCGGCACCAACTGGCCGCGCCTGCGCCTGGGCGTGCTCGCGCGCCGGCAGGACGACACCGAAACCAGCGATCGCTTCGGCCTCTTCGGCGAGGTCGTCTACCAGAAGGAAGCCTCGGGCAGCTGGCCGGCGTACGGCGGCCGCCTGTGGGTCGAGCGGGTCGAGGACAGCGCCGCGGTGATCCAGCGCGTCGATCTCGAGATCGGCCTCCAGCTGACGCTGACCGATGTGCTGCTGCTCAAGCCGACCTACAACATCTATCTCTTCGAAGACGACCGCTTCGACGGCTCGGCGCTCTACCAGGACTTCTCCATCAGCCTGGCCTACAGCTGGTCGGGCAAGCGGCAGACGCGGTAGGGCGTCTACGCCCGATCGGCTTCAGCTTCGGCTTCGATTTCGACCTCGGCGTCGACCGCCGGCGCGTTCGGATCGGGCAACGCCGGGATCATCATTTCCTCCGGGTAGGACCAGCCCCAGTCCTCGCCCGGCTCGAGCGAGCGCATGATCGGATGGCCGGTGCGCTCGTAGTGCTGACGCATATGCCCGTGCGACGCGTCGCAGCAGCCGACATAGCCGGTGGTCATGCAGATGCGCAGATGCACCCAGTCGGTGTTGCCGTGGCGCAGGCATTCGACGCAGCCCGGCGCCATCGGGTAGACCTCGCGGATCGCGCCGAGATGCTTGCTCTTCCTGGCCGCCATCGAGTTGGGATCGACCAGCATCCGCACCGGCTTGCGCACGTCGATCGGGCGCTCGAGCGCCGGCATATCGTCCTGGCCGTAGGCCAAGAGCGCCTCGAGATCGAGCCCGCGACGGCCCAGGCCGCGCAGCACCGCGCTGAGCAGCGCGTCGGCCGTGGCGTCCTGGTCGTTGACCACGCGGTCGGCGCCGTGGTCGTGCATCTCGTCGGCGTTGGCCGCGGCCGGCGTCCACACCACGATGCGCACGTGCGGCGCGATGCCGCGCGCCACCGACACGACGGTGTGCGCCTTCTCGGGCAGATCGTCCGGAATCACCAGCGTCGCCGAGTTCTCGAGCCCGGCCGCCTGCAGGAACGCCGCGCGCCCGGCGTCGCCGCGCAGCACCCGCCAGCCGTGGGCCTCGGCGTCGCGCGCGCCGTCGGGGTTGAGGGTGGTGATCAGGAAGTCGACGTTCGCGGCCTCGAGCGCCGACGCCAGGCGGCGCGCCAAGGTGCCGTAGCCGGCGATGATCACATGACCTTTCATGCTCGGTCCGTGGCCGTGAAGATCGTCGGATGCATCCGCGGACCCGGCGGGCACGGCTGATCGGGGCTTT
>JBCCOR010000619.1:0-3373 GCA_039025295.1 Acidobacteriota bacterium | reverse complement strand
GGACGCGCAGGGTGCTGCTGACCGGCGGCGCGGTCGTGGGCGCGCCGCCGAGGTCGTAGCTGGCGCTGCTGGTCGTGTTGACGTAGCTGCCCGGCGTTGCCGCGGCCGGCACCTGCAGGGTCACGCTGAACGTGCAGCGCTGGGCGGCGAGGAGCGTGCCGCCGGTGAAGGTGAGCGTCGACGTGCCGCTGATCTGCGAGCCGGTGCCGCAGACGTCGTTGAGCGGCAGGCCGACGGCGACGAGGCCGGTGAGCGCGGCGTCGAGATCGTCGGTGAAGGTGATGTTGGTCGCGGCGCTGTCGCGATCGAAATTGGTCAGCGTGAACTCGAGGGTGGTCGTTTCCCCGGGCGCGGCGGGATCGTCGATGAAGTCCTTGTCGAGGAAGCGCATCGGCATCGTCACCTCGATCGGCGCGACGGCGAGTCCGCTGGTGCCGGCCGTCGAGCTGGCCGGCTCGGTGACGTTGGGATCGTTGCCGATCGCGACGCCTTCGAGGTCGACGACCGCGGTGCAGACCTGGCCCGGCATCAGGAAGCCGCTGAACAGGCTGACCGCGGTGTCGCCGGGCGCAGGGGTGAAGACCGCGACGCAGTCGACCGACGCGTTGGGCGGGTT
Organism: Acidobacteriota bacterium; assembly: GCA_039025295.1. Classification (GTDB taxonomy): domain Bacteria; phylum Acidobacteriota; class Thermoanaerobaculia; order Multivoradales; family J023; genus JBCCOR01. Next base: position 2,757 of record JBCCOR010000619.1, on the reverse strand, counting down.
GGCGACCTGCAGCGACGGCGGCAGGAAGTCGGTGAAGCTGGCGTTGAAGACGTTGTTGCCCACCAGCGTGTTGTCGAGGACGAACGTCAGGGTCGTGATGTCGCCCACCTCGATCGACGCTGCCGAGAACGACTTGCTGAAGCCGGGGCGGTTGGTGGCGAGGGTCAGATCGGCCGAGGCCGGCCCGCTGTTGCCCTGGTCGGAGGTGAGGTCGCCCGAGACGTTCATATACGTTCCGGCGGCCGTCGCGGTCACGTAGACCCGGATCGTGCACGACGCGAACGCGCCGAGATCGCCGTCGGCGAACGTGATCGTCGTGCCGCCGTCGGGCGCGGTGAGCGTCGCGTTCGGGCAGTCGGTGATCGGGTCGGCGGCCGCGCCGAGCGTCACCCCCGCGGGCAGCACGTCGGTGAACGCCAGGTCGCGCGCGACCGCGCCGCTGCCGTTGGTGATCGTGAACGTCAGCTCGCTGTGGGCGCCCGGGCCGATGGTCGCCGGCGAGAACGTCTTGTTGAAGCTGGGCTGGGCGAGCGCCGCGCTCGCCAGGAGGAGGAGCAGGGCGGGAAACGCGACGAAGGCATGGACGATCGGACGCATGGGCAGGTCGACTCCGCGGAAGGATGGTTCGAGAACGGGCGGATGCGCATACGCGCTGCGGGGACCGGCTCGGTCAGGAGCACGACAGGAGCTGAACAGAATAGGCCGACCCTACCAGACCGCCCGCTCGAGGGCACGCCTGCGCGTCGCGTCGGCGCCCGATGCATGCGACGCTGGGCTGCGGCGGATCGGCCTCAGCGCTCGACCCAGTAGTTGGGCGCTTCCTTGGTGATCACCACGTCGTGGGCGTGGCTTTCGCGCAGGCCGGCGGGCGAGATGCGCACGAAGCGTGCGTCGCCGCGCAGCGCCTCGATGTCGGCGCAGCCCGCCAGGCCCATGCCCGAGCGCAGTCCCCCGACGATCTGCTGGATCATCTGGTGCACGCTGCCTTTGTACGGCACCATGCCCTCGATGCCCTCGGGCACCAGCTTCGACAGGCCGCCGCTGCTTTCCTTGGCCTTGCCGTCCTGGAAATAGCGATCGGCGCTGCCGCGCGCCATGGCCGAGAGCGAGCCCATGCCGCGGTAGGCCTTGTAGGTGCGTCCTTGGTAGAGGATCGTCTCACCCGGGCTTTCCTCGGTGCCGGCGAAGAGCGAGCCGATCATCACGGCGTGGGCGCCGGCGACCAGCGCCTTGGTGACGTCGCCCGAGAATTTGATGCCGCCGTCGGCGATCGTGGGAATGTCGTGCTCCGCGGCAGCGCGCACGGTTTCCTGGATCGCCGTGATCTGCGGCATGCCGGCGCCGGTGACGATCCGCGTCGTGCAGATGCTGCCCGGACCGATGCCGACCTTGATGCCGTCGACGCCGCGCTCGATCAGCTCGCGCGCGCCGTCGGCGGTGGCGACGTTGCCGACCACCAGCTGGGCCTCGGGAAAGCGCTCGCGGATGGTGACGATCGTGTCGAGCACGCCCCGGCTGTGGGCGTGCGAGGAGTCGACCACCAGCAGATCGACCTTGGCGTCGATCAGCGCCTGGGTGCGCGCTTCCCAGTCCTCGCCGACGCCGATCGCGGCGCCGACCCGCAGTCGCCCGAGCGCATCCTTGCAGGCGTTCGGGTACTTGCTCATCTTCTGGATGTCCTTGACCGTGATCAGCCCGCGCAGGCTGCCGCTGCCTTCGACCACCAGCAGCTTCTCGATGCGGTGGCGGTGGAGCAGCGACTTGGCCTCGGCGAGGGTCGTGCCGGGCGGCACCGTGACCAGGTTGTCGCGCGTCATCAGCTCGTCGACGCGGCGCGCGACGTTGGTCTCGAAGCGCAGATCGCGGTTGGTCAGGATGCCCACCAGCTGGCCTTCGTCGTCGGTCACCGGCACGCCCGAGATTTTGTAGCGCGCCATCAGGTCGAGGGCCTCGCTGATGCGTGCATCGGGGCGGATGGTGACCGGATCGACGATCATGCCGGCCTCGGAGCGCTTGACCTTGTCGACCTCGGCGGCCTGTTCGTCGATCGACAGATTCTTGTGGACGACGCCGATGCCGCCTTCCTGCGCCAGGGCGATCGCCAGCGCCGACTCGGTGACCGTGTCCATCGCCGCCGACAGGATCGGGATGTTCATCGTGATCCCGCGGCAGACCCGGGTCTGCAGGTCGACGTGGTTGGGATGGACGTCGGAGCGACCGGGGACGATCAACACGTCGTCGAAGGTCAGCGCCATCGGTGGGAGGAGGTCGTGCTCGGACATCGAAGGGCTCCGGATCGGTCTGCGTCCGTTGGGGGAAGCGTCCCGCGGGATGCAGGCAACGTGGGTGCGGATGAAGGTAACGTCGGGCGGGAAGCGAGGGCCGCGCAGAAGCGGTGGCGGTGCGGATCGAAATCGCGGCTGAGAATAACACGGCGCGTGTAAACCCTCGGGAGACGATGCGCGTTTGATGAGTAGCTGCCATCGATTCATCGACCCTCGTGACGACCTATGACGACCCATGACGACGCTGCCCGCATGACCTCGCCCGCATGACCTCGACCGCGATCACCCCGCCCCGCGCCGTCGCCGCTGCGTCGGCGCCGCCGTCCGTCGCCCCGCGGCCGCGCGCGGCGAACGACGCGTCGCGCGCGGATCGCGCCGCGCTCGACGACCTGGTCGCGCGCGCCCAGGCGGGCGACGTGGAGGCGTTCGAATGCCTCTACCGTCAGCACGTCGGCCGGATCTACGCCCTCTG
>JBCCOR010000618.1:0-3395 GCA_039025295.1 Acidobacteriota bacterium | reverse complement strand
CGTCTAAGAGCGTCACCAGCGGCACCGGCTGCAGCGTCGCCATGGGTCCGCCTCGCTAGTGGTAGCGCGGCAGGCTGGTCGCCGCGGCGGCGGCGCGCGCCGCCGCCAGCGATACCGACAGAAGCGCCTGCACGCCGAGATGCTTCGGCTCGAGCGTGCCGTTGATCTCGAGCAGCGTGCGGTCGAGCAGCACCTGCTCGCGCGCGTCCATGCCGACGATCGCGGGCTGGATCTCGGTGCGGATGCCTTCGGCCGCCTGCTGCATGCCCTGGCCGAGATGACGCAGGCCGCCGTCGCGCCGCTCGGGTGGCACGCGCGGATCGCGGCGCTCGGGCTCGGCGCCGACCAGCGCCCGGCCGGATGCGCCGCCGTCGAGCAGGCAGTCGACTTCGAGGGTGGGACGTCCGCAGGCGTCGAGGAGTTCGCGGGCGATGAGCTGTTCGATGGCAAACATGATGACGGGCGAGAGCCTATCCGTGTCGCGCCCCCGCCGCCACCCCGCGCCGGCGTCGTGCGCGGCGCCTCGGCGGCGTATCGTGACAATCGATGCTTTCGGGGGTTGACGCGTGCTGGAACGCGTGAAACACTCTTCAACCCGCTGGCCAACGCTGAAACGCAGTCGGTCAGCCGCTCCAACGTCGCCGCTTTGGGCGACAACCGTGTCGCGGGGTGGAGCAGCCTGGTAGCTCGTTGGGCTCATAACCCAAAGGTCGCAGGTTCAAATCCTGCCCCCGCAACCATTTCGTCCGTACGCAAAAGACCGAGTTCGCTCGGTCTTTTTCGCGTTTGAGCAACATGTTTCCCGCGCATTTCAATAAATATCTTTGCATAATTCTATTTATGCAAAGAGTAAAGTGCGCCTTCTAAGGTGGCCCCATGAAACATCAAGCACTGTACTGCTCCTTCGTTCTTGGCTTCGGCCTGATGTTCTTCCTGCTCACGGCGCGACCCGGCCATGCGGCCACGATCACCGCCGACGGCACCCTCTGCACCCTGGCCGATGCGATCGTGGCGGCCAACACCGACGCCGCCACCGGCGGCTGCCCGGCGGGCGATCCCGGTGCCGACCGCATCGAGCTCGATGCCGACGTCGTCCTGTCGGCGATCGATCCGCTCGGCACGGTCCAGCAGGGCGGCGGCGCGGGCCTGCCCGACGTCACCGACGACCTCACCATCGCCGCCGGCAGCGCCGACACGATCCAGCGCGATCCGGCCTTCACCTGCGACGTCGCCACCGGCGATCCGACCTTTCGCTTCCTCAATCTCGCCGCCGGCGCGCTGACGCTCGAGGGCGTGCACCTCGCCGACGGCTGCTTCGTCGGCCTGGCGCCCAGCCAGGGCGGCGGCATGCTCACCGCCGCCGGCACCGACCTGACGCTCACCCAGGTGCGCGTCAGCAACCACGGCACGTTCGTTCCCGGCGACGGCCTCGTCGGCGGCTTCATCGCGCACTTCGGCGACGCGCTGACGGTGCTCGACACGACCTTCACCGGCGTCACGGCCACGGCCGCCGGGCTGCTGCAGGGCGGCGTGATCTACGGCAGCGCGGCCGCGGGCGCGCTCGATCTGCAGGACGTTGCGTTCGAGACGATCGACGCGCAGGCCACCGGCAGTACCCTGCAGGGCGGCGCGCTCTTCGCCGCCGGCACGGCGAGCGTCGTGCGCGGCGCGTTCACCGGCGTGACCGCCGACGCCAGCTTCGTGCTGACCGGCGGCGCGATCCACGCCGCGGGTCCGGCGAGCGCGCTGTTCACGCTCGACGACACGACCTTCACGAACGTCGCGTCGACGGCCGCGGGCGGCAACCTCTCGGGCGGCGCGGTCTACGTCGACACGCCGGGCACGCTCGACGGCGCGACCTTCAGCGTCGTCGACGCGGTGGGCTTGGTCAGCTGCCTGGGCGGCGCGCTGCACATCGCCGCCAGCGGCGCGTCGATCCTCGAGCGCGTGACGATCGACGACGCCGTCTGCCGCAGCGACTTCGCGGCCCAGGGCGGCGGCCTGCACATCGCGGGCTCGAGCGTCGCCGCGCTGCGCGACAGCGCGGTGCGCAACAGCCGCGCGCTCTACGGCCAGATGCCGAGCGTGCGCGCGACCTTCGGCCAGGCCGGCCGCGGCGGCGGCCTCTACGTCGGCGGCGCGATCGGCGTCATCGAGCGCAGCGCCTTTCTCGACAACCAGGTCGCGCCGAGCGTCGCGACCACCCTCGGCGACGCCCAGGGCGGCGGCGCCTGGCTCGGCGCGGTCGGCGTGCTGCGCAACGTCACGATCGCCGGCAACGTCGCCCGCGCGGGCAGCGGCGCCGCGCTCGGCACGGCCGGTGGCGACGCGCGCGGCGGCGGCCTGGCGATCGCCCAGGCCAACGGCAGCACGGCCGCGGTCGCGCACCTGACCGCGTCGGCCAACCGCGCGATCGCCGGCGCGGGCGCTCCAGGCTTTCCCGACGGCGTCGCGGTCGGCGGCGGCGTCTACGTCGTCGCCGGCGACGCGCTGACGATCGACAACTCGATCCTTTCGGGCAACGAGCGCGAGGCCGCCGACGGCACGATCACCGACGACGACTGCTTCGCCGACGGTACCTTCACCTCGGCCGGCCACAACCTGGCCGTCGTGCCCGACGCCAGCTGCGCCTTCAGCGCCTTCGGCGACGTCGTCAACGTCGATCCGCAGCTCTATCCGGTCGCCGACTACGGCTGCACCACGACGCTGCTCGGCGGCGGCTGCGTGCCGACCGCGGCGATCGACCAGACCAGCTTCGCGGTCGACCAGGGCAGCTGCGGCGTGTCGGGCACCAACGAAGACGCCCGCGCCTTCGCCCGCCGGCAGGACATCGTCGGCGTTCCGAACCTGGCCGACACCTGCGACACCGGCGCCTTCGAGGCCTACGACAGCGACGGCGACGGCATCACCGACGTTCCCGATCTCTGCCCGATGGTTGCCGATCCCGACCAGAGCGACAGCGACGGCGACGACATCGGCGACGCCTGCGATGCGTGCGAGGGCGACAACGCCACCGGCGACACCGACAGCGACATGGTCTGCGACGACCGCGACGTCTGCCCCGGCTTCGACGACAACCTCGACGGCGACAGCGACATGGTGCCCGACGGCTGCGACCAGTGCGCGGGCAACGACGCGACGGGCGACGACGACGGCGACGACGTGTGCAACGACCTCGACGCGTGCGCGGGCGACGACGCGACCGGGGACACCGACATGGACGGTGTGTGCAACGACCTCGACGCGTGCACGGGCGACGACGCAACGGGCGATGACGACGGCGACGATGTGTGCAACGACCTCGACGTGTGCACGGGCGACGACGCGACGGGCGATGACGACGGCGACGATGTGTGCAACGACCTCGACGTGTGCACGGGCGACGACGCGACGGG
>JBCCOR010000617.1:0-3425 GCA_039025295.1 Acidobacteriota bacterium | reverse complement strand
CCGCGCCACCTGCGCCAGCGCATCGGCCGAACGGTCCTCGGCGTCGAACCAGTCGGCCAGATCCGCCGCGCGCCGCGCCAGCGCCGCCGGCGTGTGGCCTGAAAGCGGCAGCCAGTGCGCGCCGCCGAGGCCGTACGACGGCGCATCGTCCGCGATCGCCGCAGACGGCGCCGCGTCGAGCACCGCGTGGGCGTTGGTGCCGCCGATGCCGAACGACGACACGCCCGCCCGCCGCGGCACCGACGCCAGTGGATCGGCGCCCGCGGCCACGCCATCTGCTTCGGCCGGCGTCCGCGGCCACGGCGTCGCCGCGTCGACCACGCGGAACGGCGAATCGTCGAGCGGCAGGGACGGATTGGGCGCACAGTAGTGCAGGCTCGGCGGAATCAGCTCGTGCTCCAGCGCCAGCGCCGTCTTGATCACGCCCGCGACGCCGGCCGCGGCGTCGAGATGGCCGATATTCGTTTTCACCGAGCCGATGCCGACCGTGCCCTGCGCGCGCGCGCCGCCGTCGCGGAACGCGCGGTTCAGCGCCGTCAGCTCGATCGGATCGCCGAGCTGGGTCGCCGTGCCGTGCGCCTCGACGTAGCTCACCGTCGACGCCGCGACGCCGCCATCGGCCTGCGCCGCCGCGATCACCGCCGCCTGCCCCGCCACGCTCGGCGCGGTGAAGCCGATCTTGTCGCGGCCGTCGTTGTTGATCGCCGTGCCCCGGATCACCGCCCGGATCGCGTCGCCGTCGCGCAGCGCGTCGTCCAGGCGCTTGAGCACCACCAGGCCGACGCCGTGGCCCGGCAGCATGCCCGCGCCGTCGGCGTCGAAGGCGCGCACGCGGCCGTCGGGCGAGAGGATGCCGCCCGGCTGGTGCAGATAGCCGCGCGGACGCCGATCGCCGATCGACGCACCGCCCGCGAGCGCGACCGCGCACTCGCCCTGCCGCAGCGCCTGGACGGCGGCATGGATCGCCACGAGCGAGGTCGAGCACGCCGTCTGCACGCTCATCGCCGGCCCGGTCAGGCCGAGCTTGTAGGCCACCCGCGTCGCCAGGTAGTCGGCGCGGTTGCCGACCGTGGCGGCATAGGCGCCGACCGCGGCGAGCAGCGCGGGCGCGCGCAGGATGCGCGCCAGATAGAGGTTCTCGTTGCTGCCGCCGTAGACGCCGATGCGCCCGTCGAAGCGATCGGGATCGATGCCGGCATCCTCGAACGCGTCGACCGCCACCTCGAGAAACACGCGCTGCTGCGGATTCGTGATCTGCGCCTCGCGCGGGCTCATGCCGAAATACGCTGCGTCGAAGCCGTCGGGCTGATCGAGGACCGCATCGGCGCGGACGTAGTGCGGATCGTCGAGCAGCGCCTCGGACACGCCGGCCGCCACCAGCGTCGCGCGGTCATGATGGCGGATCGCCTCGACGCCGTCGCGCAGCAGATGCCAAAACGCCGCTGCGTCGTCGGCACCCGGCATGCGGCAGGCCAGACCGACGATGGCGATCGAACGGGTCGATGCGTCCTCGGTCGCGATCGCCGCAGCATGGACAGCCGGCGCGGCGATCGGGCGCGCGCCCGCATCGGGTGTCGTCTCGAGCTGCGCGGCGAGATGGGCCGCGAGCGCGCTGACGGTCGGCCGCTCGAAGAGATCGACCAGCGGAACCGCGACGCCGAGCGCGGCCTCGATCTGCCGCTGCACCTCGACCAGGCGCAGCGAGTGCCCGCCGAGATCGAAGAAGCTCGTCGACGGATCGATGGCTTCGATCGGCCGCGCGAGCACGTCGGCCCACATCGCGCGCAGCGCGCGCACCAGCCGACCCGATCCCGCGCCGCGCAGGCCCGCGTCTTCTGCCGGCGCCGCGGACGGCGCGGCCGGCGCGGCGTCGAGCCGCGCGAGAATCGCCCGGCGATCGGCCTTGCCGCTCGGCGTGAGCGGCAGTGCGTCGAGGGTCGCGATGCGCGTCGGCACGTACGCCTCGGGCAGCGAAGCGCGCAGCGAGGTCCGCAGCGCGGCGACGTCGAGATCGCCCGGCGTCGCGACGCCGACCAGCTCGGTTTAGCCCCGCGCCTGACGCGTGAGGACCAGCGCCTCGCGCACGCCGGGCGCCGACGCCAGGGCCCGCTCGACCTCCCCCAGCTCGATGCGCACGCCCCGCACCTTCACCTGATGATCGAAGCGCCCCTGATAGCGCAGCAGGCCGTCGGCCGACCACGCCACGCGATCGCCCGTGCGATACAGCCGCCCGCCTGATTCGTCCGCATCGCGCGCGAACGGATCGGGCACGAAGCGCGACGCCGTCAGGGCCGGACGATGCAGATAGCCCCGACCGACCTGCACGCCGCCGAGCAGCAGCTCGCCTGACACGCCCGGCGGCTGCGCGTCGAGCGTCGACGGATCGACCACGTAGGTGCGCACGTTCGCAATCGGCCGACCGATCGGCACGCCCAACGCCGGAACCGACCCGTCCGACGACGGACACGGCCACCACGTCACGTCGATCGCCGCCTCGGTCGGGCCGTAGAGATTGTGCAGCCGCGCCGTCGACGGCAGAGATGCGCCGAAGCGCTCGATCAGCGACGCCGGCAGCGCCTCGCCCGACGCCATCACGCGGCGCAGCGACGTCAGCGACGCCAGATCGGGCGCGTCGAGGAAGAGCGCCAGCATCGACGGCACGAAGTGCAGCGTCGTGATCCCGTGCGACCGAATCGTCTCGACCAGATACGCCGGATCCCTGTGCCCGTCGGGCGACGCCATCACCAGCCGCGCGCCCGTCATCAGCGGCCAGAAGAACTCCCACACCGACACGTCGAAGCTCGCCGGCGTCTTCTGCAGCACCCGATCCGCCGGCGTCAGCTCGAACGCCTGCTGCATCCAGTCGATGCGGTTCACCACGCCCGCGTGTGCGTTGATCGTCCCCTTCGGACGACCCGTCGAGCCCGACGTGTAGATCGCGTAGGCCGCGCGATGCGGATCGTCGATCGGCCCCGCGGCCGCGTCGCGGCCGATCGCCGGCAGGTCGTCGAGACCGCTCAGCGCGTCGTCGGTCGGCCGATCGAAGGCGATCTCGATCGGCCGATAGCCGACCAGCGCGCCCGCCAGCGCGCCGCGCAGATCGGCCAGGATCGCCGGATCCGCCAGCAGCACCCGCGCGGCCTGATCGCGGCCCGCGTCCTCGAGCATGTGCGCCAGGCGCGCCGCCGGATAGCCCGGATCGAGCGGCACGTACGCCGCGCCCGCGCGCAGCACGCCCACGAGCGCCACCACCAGCGCGCGCGAGCGCGGCAGCAGCAACGGCACCCGCGTCTCTGGCCCTACGCGGCGCTGCTGCGCGAGGCCGATCGCGTGGCCGATCGACTGCGCGGCCTGGGCGTGGGGCCGGAAACGCGGGTGCCGGTGCTGCTGCCGCGCTCGCGCGCGCTGGTGGTGGCGCTCGTGGG
>JBCCOR010000616.1:0-3435 GCA_039025295.1 Acidobacteriota bacterium | reverse complement strand
GGGCGCGCGCTGGTGCCGGCGAGCAGTCGGCAGTCGCCCCCGTCGTCGAGGGTTTGCCGCATCAGCCGAGCGGCGCGCGCGCCGAGCACGCGGTTGGGCGGCGCGGCCAGCACGCTCGCCGCGAGGCCGGCGGCGACCTCGGGATTGCCGCGATCGCGCTGGGCGTCGGCGAGGCGCAGCCGGGCGTAGGGCGCGAGCGTGTCGTCGGCGCCGAGCACGGCGGCGAACGCCTGGTTGGCGTCGTCGGCGCGGCCGCTGCGCAGCAGCAGCTCGCCGCGCAGGAAGGTGAGGGCGCTGACGTCGAGCGCGGCGTCGCCCGCGCGCGCTGAGGCGAGCAGGGCCTCGGTGCGGGCGAGCGCGGCGCGATGCTGGCCGGTGAGCTGGAGGATCGCCAGCTCGACGCGCGGATCGCGCGCGTCCGGCGCGGCCTGGGCGTGAACGGCGCCGGGCGCGGGCAGCCAGCCGCAGAGCCAGGCGGCGACGATGACGAAGATGGAAGACGGACGCGGCAGCGGCCGATGCCGGATCATGCGGTCCTGAATACGCTCCTGGCGCGGGTTGGGCGCACGGCGCGGTGCGGGATCAGGTCGCGTCCGGAGCGGGAGACGATGAGGGTGGGCTGTGCTCCGGATCGCGGTCGGTGACGCGCCGCACCGACGCACCCAGCTTCTGCAATTTACGCTCCATCTCCTGGTAGCCGCGATCGAGATGGTAGATGCGGTCGACCACCGTCCGTCCTTCGGCCACCAGCCCGGCGAGCACCAGGCAGGCCGAGGCGCGCAGATCGGTCGCCATCACCTGCGCGCCCGACAGCGCCGCCGGTCCGTCGACGTGCGCCAGCCGGCCCTCGACCCGGATCTGGGCGCCCATGCGTTGGAGCTCCGGCACGTGCTGAAAACGGTTCTCGAACACGGTTTCGCACACCGTTGCGCGGCCCTGCGCGCGCGTCATCAGCGCCAGGTACTGGGCCTGCAGATCGGTCGGAAAGCCCGGATGCGGCGCAGTGATGATGTCGCGCGCGTGCAGCGCGGCGTCGGTGGCGACGACCCGAATCGACGCGTGCGGCTGGCCGCCGATGCGGCTGTGGGTGACGGCGTCGCGGCGATCGCCGGCGTCATCGAGCACCTCGACGACGGCGCCGATATCGGCCAATTTTTCCAGGAGGGGCGCCAGATCGGCCGGTCGCGCGCCGCGCACCGTGACGTCGCCGCGGGTCATCGCGGCGCCGATCAGGTAGGTGCCGATCTCGATGCGATCGGCGATCACCCGATGGCTGCCGCCGCCGAGCCGCTCGACGCCTTCGACCGTGATCGTCGACGTGCCGTCGCCTTCGATGCGCGCGCCAAGGGTGCGCAAGAAGGTCGCCAGATCGACGATCTCAGGCTCGCGCGCGCAGTTCTCGAGCACGGTCGTGCCCTGCGCGCAAGCGGCCGCCATCAGCACGTTTTCGGTGCCGGTCACGGTCGGCACGGCGAAGCGGAATGGGGCGCCCGTCAGCCGGTCGGCGCGGACCTCGACGTAGCCGTGCTCGAGCGTCACCGTTGCGCCGAGGGCCTCGAGGCCGCGCAGATGCTGGTCGATCGGGCGCACGCCGATGGCGCAGCCGCCGGGCAGCGAGACCCGCGCGCGGCCGCGGCGGGCGACCAGCGGACCGAGCACGAGCACGCTGGCGCGCATCGTCTTGACCAGTTCGTAGGGCGCGTCGTCGGGATTGCCGTTGCCGTCAGGGGTCAAGATCAGGCCGCCGTCGTCGCCGAGGGTCGAGGCGACGCCGAGATGGTTGAGCAGCTTGTCCATCGTGCGGATGTCGCGCACGCGCGGCAAATTGTGCAGCGTGACCGGCGCTTCGGCCAGCAGGCAGGCGGCGAGGATGGGCAGGGCGGCGTTCTTGGCGCCGCTGGCGTCGATCGTGCCGGCGAGGCGGCACGGTCCGTCGATGTGGAGTCGGTCCATGGGAAAGCTCGGAAGCGTCTGGGCGTTGCAGCCGCGGGACTGGCTGCCGCTGGACGGCGGGACGATGGATGGAAACGAGCGCGTTCGCGCGCTCGGGAGCGCACGGATTCGACGGTCGCGGACTCGGGGGTGCGTGCGGTTCATGCCCATCACGATGACGTGCCCGCTGCCGCAGCGCGGCGCGAAAATGCGGCCTGAGCATGGCAGATCCAGGCGGTGGCGGGGAAGCGTCGTCGTCGGCGACGGGGCTGTCGCCGCGGTCGTCGTCGACGCCGACCGACGAGACCGGCCACGCGCGCGCCCGGCGGTGATAGGCTGCGCGGCGTACGACTGCTACGACCCCTTTTCCTCGCACCTGCGGCCCCAACGCTGCCTCCCGCGCGACCGCGCCGCCCACGCGACGCCACACCGTTTTCCGAGTTTTTTTATGCCGAATCATCGTTCTCGCCGTCGCCGTCCCCGTACGCCCCGCGCTGGACTCCGCCTCCAGCTGCTGCCGGGCCTCTTCTCCATCTGCTCGCTCGACGCCCGCCGGCGCGTACCGCGCTGGGCCCAGCGGGGCGCGTTCACGGCGCTCACGCGCTATCAGGACGAGCTGTCGGTGGTGTGTCCATCGGCGCAGGTGCCCGAGGACGTGCGCCGTCAGGACGGCTGGCGCGCGCTGCGCGTGCTGGGCCCGACTGACGAGAACGCCGACGACGCGCTGGTGTCGGCGCAGCTGCTGGCGATCGCGCGTCCGCTGAACAGCGCGGAAATCCTGGTGTTTACCGTTTCGACCTACGGCACCGACTGGTTCTTCATCCGCGAGGACGATCTCGACGACGCGCGCGACGCGCTCGGCGAGGCCGGGCATCAGCTGACCGAGGAGGCGCCCCGCCGCGCTGCGGACGATAACGACGAAGACGCCGACGACGAGACCGACGACGAGGAGGAGGAGGGCGACGACGAGGACGACGAGCGTTCGTCGCGCGGCCGCCGCCGGAGCCGCCGCCGTGGCCGTCGCCGCAGCGAGGACGACGAGGAGACCGGTTCGGACGCCGACGAGGACGATGCCGACGACGCCGGCGAGGACGATGCGGACGACGACGAAGAAACCGCACGCCCGCGCCGCGGTCGTCGCGGCGGCCGTCGCCGCCGCGCTGCCGTCGCGGACGACGAGGATGCGGAAGACAGTGCCGCCGACGACAGCGCCGACGAAGATGCGGACGAGGACGAAGCCCCGACGCGCCGCGGTCGCCGCACGCGCCGCCGCCGCGCGTCGACGGCCGACGATGACGCGTCGACCGAGGCCGAGGCCGAGACCGACGACGCGCCGGACGCGGAGGAGGACGACAAGCCGCGCCGGGGTGGCCGCCGTCGTCGCCGCAAGGCCGAGCCCGAGCCCGAAGAGGCTGCGCAGGACGATGCGTCCGACGCGGATGCGGACGACGCGCCGGACGCGGAGGAGGACGACAAGCCGCGCCGGGGTGGCCGCCGTCGTCG
>JBCCOR010000615.1:0-3443 GCA_039025295.1 Acidobacteriota bacterium | reverse complement strand
GGTCGGCGCGTCGGGATCGGTGGCGGCCGTTCCCAGCGCCGACGCGGCCGCGGCGGTCGGCGCCAGCGGCGCGGTGGCGGTCGGCTGCATCGGCACGGTCGGCGGCTCGGCCGGCGAGGGCGCGGCCGCGGGAATCGGCACCGTGCCCTCGAAGCGTCCGCTCGCCGGCGCTTCGAGCGCCATCGCGGGCAGATCGCTGAGCAGCTGCCGCACCTCGCGCTCGAGCGTCGCCGCGTCGGCGATGCGCGCGTCACGGTCCTTGGCGAGCAGGCGCTCGACCAGATGCACCACCGACGGCGGCGCATCGCCGCGCAGATCGGCGATCGCCGGCGGCTCCTGGCTGAGGATCTGAAACACCAGCGTCGAGAGCGTGTCGCCGTCGAACGGCCGGCGGCCGGTGAGCAGCTCGTAGGTGATCACGCCGAGCGAGAAGAGATCGGAGCGGCCGTCGAGCGGCGCGCCGCGGATCTGCTCGGGCGACATGTACTGCGGGCTGCCGACCACCGTGCCGGTGCGGGTCAGCTGGGTCGACTGGCTGAGCTTGGCGATGCCGAAGTCGGCGATTTTGGCCGCGCCGTCCTTGCCCCGGATCAGCAGATTGGTCGGCTTGATGTCGCGATGGACGATGCCCTGGGCGTGGGCGTAGCCGAGGCCCGAGGCGACCTGCTGCACCAGCGTCAGCACCTGGCGCAGCGTCAGCGGCGGCGGCATCACGATGCGCTGAGCGAGATCGCCGCCTTCGACGTATTCGAACGCCAGATAGAGCACGCCGTCGGCCTGGTCGGTGTCGAAGAGCGCGACCACGCTGGGATGCATCAGCCGACCGGCGGCGCGCGCCTCGCGCAGCAGTCGGTTGGTGTGCTCCTGCACGGCGTCGGCGGCGCCGTCGATCACCGTGCGCACGGTCTTGATCGCCAGCAGTCGATCGATGTTCGGATCGCGCGCGAGATACACCTCGCCCATCGCACCCGCGCCGAGCTTGCGCAGGATGCGGTAGCGGCCGATCGTTTCAGGATGGCTGGCGCCGCTGCTCATCGCCTCGTCCTCAGGCCGGTGATCCGTCGAGCAGATGACTGAACGGCGCATCGGCGCCGTCGTCCTTGCCGTCGCTGCCGTCGCCGCGCGGCGCGGCGTCGGCGTCGCCGGCCGGCAGCAAGGCATCGAGCTCCGGCAACTCGCGCGTGTCGGGAATCGGGCGCGGCGTGTCCTGGAGCGCGGCCTCGAGCGCCGCGCGCTGGCGACGGGCCATGTAGCGCGCCTTGCCGAGGGCGCTGTGGGCGTCGACCGCGATCACCAGCAGATGACCGCGCACGAGCTGCTGGATCAGCACGACGCCCGGATCGGACTCGAGCACCAGCGAGCGGAACGGGCCGTGATCGAGGCGCCGCGCCGCAACCTCCGACACGCGCCGGAGATGGGTCAGATCGACCGCCGGCTCGCCGCGCAGGAAGCGCAGCGAGCCGATGCCCTGGACGACCGCGCCGTTCGGGTCGAGCAGGCCGGCGAAGCGCAGGGTGTGGATGCCGCCGAGCGGCGCGAGCGCGGCCATCAGCGAGGCGGCGGCGGCCGGCGAGAGCGGTTCGGCGGTCGCCAGATCGGGCGCCAGCACGGCGATCGGCCCCGACGGCCGCGGCACCGGCTCGCGACGCGCCGCGCTGGTCGACGCCAGCTGCGCCGTCGCCGCGGCGGCGACCAGGCTGTTGACCACGGCCTTGAGCTCGGCCGCGGTGAACGGCTTCTTGAGCACGCCGTCGGCGCCCATCGCGGTCGCCTGGCTGCGGAACGCCTCGTCGACCAGGCCCGAGATCATCAGCACCGGCGTGTCGACCAGCGCGGGGCTGTTCTTGATGAAGGCGCAGATGTGGAAGCCCTCGACGTCGGGCAGGATGTGATCGCAAATCACCAGATCGGGCGCGATCGCGCCGACGTTGGCGAGCGCGGTCTGGCCCGAGCGCTCGGTCACGACCTCGAAGCCACCTTCGCCCAGGGCGCGGGCGATGGCGAAGCAAACGCTCAGACTGTCGTCGATGACGTAGACGCGGGCGGGGCGCGCCGCATCGACGGTCACGACGGCGGTTGCGGCGGTGTCCGCGTCCGCGGACGACTCGTGGGGCAGGGAATCGGGGTTGGCGTGGTCCACGGCGACGATTCTAGCCCGCTTCTAGTCGCGCGGGCCGCGGCTTTCGGTGCGCGGCCGAAAAAGCGGCATTTCGACCGTGCGCTCCTCGTCGACGTCGACCGCGACGGTGAGCAGCAGCTGCTGGGCACTCATCGTGATCGTGTGCGGCATTGCCGCGACCTCGTCGAGCGGCATCGGCCGGAAGCGGAAGGTGGTGTTCTCGAGCCGCTCGGTCTCGTAGAACAGCCGGCCGAAGGCTTCGTAGGCCTGCAGATCGCCGAACGCCGCGTGCACCACCTGGCCGTCCTCGAACACCATCTCGGCCATGTGATGCTCGAGATCGAAGGTCAGCAGGCCGGTCTTCCGACCCTGCGAAAACGCCTGGGTGAGCTCGGAGAAGTCGAGCACGCCGAGCGAGCCGACGATCGTCTGGGTGCCGGGGTTGGTCGCATCGTCGTCGGCGGCGCGCTTGGCGCCGCGCGCCGACCACAGCGCGAACTGGCGCAGGCGCGCCGCGGCGGCGTCGACGTCGTCGCCCTCGAGGAGCACCAGATCGTAGTCGACGCGCGGCATCGAGCCGTCGGGCTGCGCCGCCAGGAACACGCCGCTGCCGTCGCGCGGCACCGCCGCCTGCTCGGCCTCGCGCTCGCTGCTGGCGAGCAGCACCACCGGCAGGCCGGCGAACGCGAAATCCTGCTTGACGATGATGCACAGCTCGTGCGCCGGCATGTCGTCGAGGGCGGCGCTGACCACCACGACGTCGGGCGCTTCGCGCTCGAGCATGGTCAGGGCGTAGAGGCCGCTCGGCGCGACCTTGACGCCCACGGGCAGCGAGGCATTCTCCAGCCGCGAGGCGAGGGCGGTCGCGCGCGCGACCTGGGAATCAATCAGCAGCAGCTTCTTCACCGACGAGCTCCAAAACGGCAAGGTCGAGCACCGCGTCGACGTCGGAAGGCGGCTGCTCGCCGTCGACCGTGACCAGGCCGACGAGCGCGTCGACGATCAGGGCCACCGGCTCCTGCACGCCGCGCGCGATCATGATGGGAAGCGAACGAGAATCGTCGCTCGAGGATGGCGTCGTGGTGACCGAATCGCCCGCGGCGCGGGCCAGCAAACCCGCAAGATCGACCGCGCCGAGCACCGCGCCGCGGTGCAGCAGCACGCCGCGATGGCCGCAGCCGCGTCCGGGCAGCGGCGCCAGCGCCGCGCGCGGCACGTCGTCGACCGCCAGCAGCGCCGACGCCGGCACCGCCCAGCGACGGCCGGCGGCGACGACTCGCACGTAGGTCTGGCGCGTACGGCGCCGCGCGCGCGGACGGCCGAG
>JBCCOR010000614.1:0-3449 GCA_039025295.1 Acidobacteriota bacterium | reverse complement strand
GCGTACTGCAGGCCGCGAAAGATCAGCTCGGCTTCGCGCTCGCGCTGCTGGATCGCGCTCCACATCGGCAGCGTCGTCGCCAGCACGATGTTCATCACCGTGATCAGCATCGCCAGGACAACCAGCGTGTAGCCGGCGTCGGCGTCGTTGCGGCGGGCGGAGGATGCGCGGGCGGCGCGGCGCGTCGTCATCCGACGCTCACCACTCGGCGTAGGCCGTGCCGTCGAGACCGACGTCCTCCGACAGCGAGTAGACGTCGATGATGCCCGGACCGCCTTCTTCAGAGACGTCGGTCTCGGCCGGTTCGGCGTCGGGATCGGTCTCTTCGATCTCGATGCCCCACTCGGTCGACTCGGTGATCGGATCGATCGGCATGGCGCGCAGATAGCCGTCTTCGACCAGCGTCTCGAGACTCGGCGGATAGAAGCCCTTGTCGCTGTTGTGCTGGTCGATCACCGTGCGCAGCGTGCGCAGGTTGGTGCGCAGCACGGCCTCGTCGGCGCGGCGCGGCATCTGGATCAGGTTGGGCAGCGCGATCGTCGCCAGAATGCCGATGATCGAAATGACGATGATCAGCTCGAGCAGGCTGAAGCCGGCGCCCGTGCCGGCGCGCGGGCGGTTCGATGGGGGCAGAGAATTCATCGGATCACCATTCGCTGTAGGGAGTGCCGTTCAGGCCCGTGCCGACGGAGAGTGAATAGACGTCGTAGACGTTGCTGCCGCCCCACGAAGTCGAATCCCATTCGTCCTCGTAGCTGCGCAGGCCCCATTCGGCCTCGCCGGTCATCGGATCGACCGGAATGCGGCGCAGAAAGCGCTTGCGGCTGTCGATCTGGCCGATCAGGTCGACGCCTTCGACCAGCAGCTCGAGCTCGGTCGGGAAGCCGTCGGTGCCGAGATCGACCGGCAGCAGGCCGGTGTCGCTGTAGCGCTTGTACTCGTCGATCGCGTTGCGCATCTCGCGCAGCGCGCGGCGCAGCTCGATCTCCTTCTGCTGCTTGACCGCGTAGCGCGCGGTCGGCATCGCGACCATCGCCAGCGTGACCATCACGCCGCACACCACGACCAGCTCGGTGAGCGTGAAGCCCGCGCTGCCGATCTGCGGCGTGCGGCCGACGCGGCGGCGCAGGCGGACGAAGAAGGCGCGCATCGCGAGACGCCTCAGCCGCCGCCGCCGCCCAGGTCAACGCCCTGCGCGGCTTCTTCCTCACCCGAATTGTCGACCGGGTTCGGATCGTCGCCGTCCTCGGGATCGAGGTTGCCACTGTTGCCGTTCTGCAGACCGCTCGGCAGCGAGCGCAGGCGACGGCGCAGGCGCTCCTCGATGCGCTGGCGGGTCGACTCGGCGTCGAACGGCCCCTGGACGTTGCTCTCGACCCGCGGCGAGCCGCCGCGGAAGGTGATGTTCGACTCGGTGCCGACCCAGATCGGCAGCAGATCGGCCTCGCGGATGTCGGCGCGGCGAATGATGTGCGGCGTCAGCGTGAGCACGATGTCGGTGCGCTGGTTATCGGTGCGGTTGTTCGAAAACAGGCGGCCGAAGACCGGGATGTCGGACAGGCCCGGGATGCCGCTGCCCGAGGTGATCTCGTCGGTGCGGATCAGGCCGGCGAGGAAGTTGGTCTCGCCGTCGCGTAGGCGGATGTTCGACTCGATCGTGCGGGTGCCGATGATCGGCTGCTGCTGACCGCCCGAACCTTCGACCTGACCGGAGATGTTGCTGACCTCGACCTTGATCTGGAGGCTGATCTCCTCGTTGTGGTGCACGCGCGGCTCGATGTCGATCTGGATGCCGACCTCTTGATACTGGAACGACGTCACCGGGACGATGTTGGTGCCGGCGACGGTCGAGGTGTTGAAGGTCGTGGTCGGGATCGGCACGCGGTCACCGATCACCAGGTTGGCCTTCTCACCCTCGCTGATGCGCAGCTTCGGCTGGGCGAGCAGCTGCGCCT
This sequence comes from Acidobacteriota bacterium, assembly GCA_039025295.1. Lineage (GTDB taxonomy): Bacteria > Acidobacteriota > Thermoanaerobaculia > Multivoradales > J023 > JBCCOR01. The sequence continues at coordinate 1,494 of JBCCOR010000614.1, read as the reverse complement.
CGGCCGAGGTCTTGAGGAAGTCGTAGAGGAAGCTCGGAACGGTCAGCACCCAGTTGTTGGCGTTGAGGAACTCGACGTCCGACAGCCGCAGCGGCACGTCGTCACCGCCCAGATCGAGGCTCGCGCCGACCTGGTTGGCGGTCAGGCTGAGGCCGAGCTCCTGTAGGCGACTGGTGTTGATCTGCAGCAGCTCGACGTCGACCACAACCTCGGCCTTGGCCTTGTCGTTGGCGAGGATGATCTGCTCGGCGACCTTGACCTTGTCGGCGGTGTCGCGCAGCACGATGGCGTTGAGCTGCTCGTTGGCGGCGACGTTCTTGGCGCCGATCAGGGTGCGAATCATGGTCATGACGTCCTTCACCTCGGCGTTCGAGAGGAAGAAGGTCTGGATCACCTGATCCTCGTAGTTGCGTCGGTTCTGGGGCGTATCGTCGGCGATGATGATCGACTGCTCGTCGAGCACCTTGTAGAAGTGGCCGACGGTGCGCATGAGGATCTCGAGCGCGTCCTGGGCGGTGACCTTGTAGAGCTCGATCGGGATCTGCTGATCCTTGAGCTTCGGATCGAAGAGCACGTTGATGCCGTAGGCCTTGCCGAGGGCGCGGTAGATGTCGATCACCGGCGTCGGCTCGGGGAAGAGCAGATCGATCGGCTCTTCGGAGCGCGGATTGAGCTGCGGCGGCTGCGGCCGCGCGCCGCGGGTGCTGGCCTTCATCTCCTCGATCGACATCGGCGCCGACTGGCGGCGCAGTGCCTCCATCTCCTCGATCAGCTTGCGCAGCTCCGACTCGGCGTACTGGTTGGTCGGATCGAGCTCCACCGCCTGGCGCAGCTCGACCAGCGCGCGCTCGTAGACGCCGGCCTCGGCGAAGCGCTTGCCCTTCTGGAAATGCTCCTGCGCGGCCTGGATCTTGGCGCGCATCAGCGACGCGCGGTAGGCGATGTTGTCGGGCTCCTGCTCGACGATCTCGAGATAGTGCAGGACGGCGGCGTCCCAATCCCCGCGCTGCTCGGCGAGCTGCGCCTGGCGGTAGCGCTGGTAGCCGGAGCAGCTGGTGAGCAGCAGCAGCGCGACCAGGCCCAGGCCGAGGGCAGCGGCGGTGGCGCGCGCGCGGGCGGGCGGTTGGGACGGCGAAACGATCAGCGACATGGCTAGAGTTCTCTCGTCAAATAGAGGCGGGCGGCACGATCAGCCGTCGACGCCGAAACCGATGCGTTCGGTGAGGTCTTCAGGAAATCCGACGAAGCCGAGATCAACCGATTCCAGGCCGATCCGGCGGACGATGAAGCGTCCGTTGACGACTTCGCCTTCGAGGGCGTTGATGATGGCATCCCCGTCGAGCTGACGGAAGGTGACGATGCGGCGGCGCTCCGGCCCGAAGATGCCGAGGAGCGCCAGATCGACCGGCGGCGGCGTGGGCGCGGCGGGCGCGGTCACCCGCGGCTGCGGCGGGGGCGGCGGCGGCGTGTTGACCCGCGGGCGCGGCGGCGGCG
>JBCCOR010000613.1:0-3453 GCA_039025295.1 Acidobacteriota bacterium | reverse complement strand
GTCCACCGATGCTCGAGATCCCCGAGTACCGCGCCAAGCGCGGCCTGCCGCCGCTCGGCGCGCGCGACGGCGACGACGGCGACGACGCGGCGGAAGCGGCGCCGGCCGGCGGCGGCGAGGCCGCGGAGGGCGCAGCGTGAGTGGCGCCGTGGACGACGCGGCGGGCGACGCCGCGACGACGCTGTGGCTGGTGCGCCACGGCCAGTCGATCTGGAACGCCGCGCATCGCTGGCAGGGCCAGGCCGATCCGCCGCTGAGCGCGCTCGGCGAATCGCAGGCGCGCGAACTCGGCGCGCGCCTGGCGCCGACGCCGCCCGATCGCGTCTACACCAGTCCGCTGCGGCGCGCGCGCCACACCGCGCAGGCGATCGTCGACGCCGCGGCGGCCGCGGGCCGCGACGTGCCCCTGCACGAGGACGCGCGATTGATGGAGATCCAGCAGGGCGCGTGGCAGGGCCTCCTGGCCGACGAGATCTGGCAGCGCTTCCCCGAAGAACGCCAGACCTGGGACGACGATCCGTGGTCGATGCGCATTCCGGGCGGCGGCGAGACGCTGGCCGAGGTCCAGGCGCGGGTGCACGCGGCGATCGACGACGTCGTCGCGCGTCATCCGGGCGAAACCGTCGCGATCGTCTGCCACCGCATTCCGGTGGCGATGCTCAAGATCCGCTACCAGGGCGTCGACCCGGCCGAGGTGCGGCGCATGAAGCTGGCCAACACGCATCACGAGGTCGTCCGGATCGTGCCGTCGGCGGCGCGCGCGTCGGCATGAGCGTCGGCGCCAGCGCGCCGCGCCGGCTGGCGCCGCGCCAGCGCATGCTCGCCCATCTCGTCGCGCTCTACGGCGATCGCGCCGGCGCGGGCGCGTGGGACGAGATCGAGCGCCTGATCGACGGCTTCACCGCGACCCATCCCGCGCTGGCGCGGCGCCGCGCCGCGTCGCCGCGCGATCGCCTGACCCAGGCCGACAACCTGCTGATCACCTACGGCGACAGCATCCGTCCCGACGCGTGGTTCGTCGACGACGGCGCGCCCGGCGACGGCGTGCGTCCCGACGGCGCGCGCCCGGCGGGCGAGCTGACGCCGCTCGGCTGCCTCGGGCGCGTGCTGCGCGCGCGCGTCGGCGACGTCGTGCGCGGCGTGCATCTGCTGCCGTTCTTCCCCTACTCGTCGGACTACGGCTTTTCGGTGATCGACTACCGCGCGGTCAATCCCGACGTCGGCACCTGGGCCGACGTCGCGCGGCTCGCGGGCGACGTGGATCTCTGCTTCGACGCCGTGGTCAACCACGTGTCGAGCCAGAGCCCGTGGTTCCAGGGCTATCTCGCCAACCGCGCGCCGTGGCGCGACTACTTCCTGTCGGTCGCCTGGTCGGACGACCTGAGCAAGGTCGCGCGTCCGCGGGCGACCAAGCTGCGCACGCCGTTCGAGACCGCGCGCGGCACGCGCCACGTGTGGACGACCTTCGGGCCCGATCAGATCGACCTCAACTTCCAGAACCCCGACGTCCTGATCGAGATGCTCGACGTTCTGCTCGGCTACGCCGCGCGCGGCGCGCGCATGCTGCGGCTCGACGCGATCGGCTATCTCTGGAAGGAGGTCGGCACGAGCTGCATCCACCGGCCCGAAACCCACCGGGTGATCCAGCTGCTGCGGGCGATGTTCGAGGCGATCGCGCCCGACGTCCTGCTCTTGACCGAGACCAACGTGCCGCAGGACGAAAACCTGAGCTACTTCGGCGACGGCCACAACGAGGCGCAGCTGGTCTATCAATTCGCGCTGCCGCCCCTGACGCTGCACGCGTTCATGAAGCAGGACGCGCGCAAGCTGGCGCGCTGGGCGTCGGAACTGGCGACGCCGTCGGACGAAACGACGTTCCTGAACTTCCTCGCCTCGCACGACGGCATCGGCCTGCGTCCGGTCGAGGGCCTGGTCAACAGCGTCGACGTCGCGGCGATGATCCGCCAGGTGCAGCACCACGGCGGCTTCATCAGCCTGCGCTCGATGCGCGACGGCCGCACGGCGCCCTACGAGATGAACGTCAACTTCTTCGACGCGCTGAGCAGCCCGACCGCCGACGAGCCGCTCGACCATCAGGTGATGCGCTTCATCGCGGCGCACGCGCTGATGATCGCGCAGGCCGGCATTCCGGCGATCTACATCCACAGCCTGCTCGGCAGCCGCGGCTGGCGCGCGGGCGTCTTGGCGGGCGGCGAGAACCGGGTGATCAACCGGCGTCCGTTGGCGCTGGGCGCGCTCGAGGCCGAGCTCGACGATCCCACGAGCCTGCGTCGCCGGGTGCTCGATCGGCTGCTGCATCTGCTGCGCGTGCGCGCGGCGCACGCGGCGTTCCATCCGCAGGCGCCGCAGCGCGTGGCGCAGGGCGAAGGCGTCGATCCGGGTCTGTTCGCGCTCCTGCGCGGCGCGGGCGACGGGCGGGTGCTGGCGGTCCACAACGTCGCCGACCGCGCCCAGCGTCTGGCGTTCCCGCCGGCGCTGATGGCGCGCGCCGCGGACGGCCTGCGCAACCTGCTCGCCGACGGTCCGATGGCTGACGGCGCCGGCGCGTCGATCCGTCTCGACGACGGCGCGCTGGTCGTGCCGCCGCGCGGCGTCCGCTGGGTGGCGCTGCCGGGCGACGACGGCTGGGGATAGTTCGCCGACAAGACGACTGCTCGACTTCGGGTTGTTCTCGGCCCCAGCGCGGTTTGTATAGTGGCGCCACGTTTCTTTTTGGGAGAACCCGATGCGTTCGACATACCTTCTGCTGCCGCTGCTCTTCGCTGCGCTGCTGGCTGCTGCGACGACACAGCCGCTGGCAGCCGGCGGGCCTCCGCAGTACGAAAACCCGTTCAAAAACCTCCCGCAGCACGTGCTCGACGCGATCGACGCTGGCGGCGAGGTGACGATCGACCACCAGTACGAACACGGCGTCCGCACGAAGTCGACGTACCGCGGCGCGGACTGGCATCTGCTCGATCGTACGGTCGACCCGTCGGGCGTCGTCCTGTCGGAGCGCGACGCGGCCGGGCTCGAGATCGCTTATGCGTACGACCAGCTTCACCGCGTCACGGCGGTGAGGCCCAGCGCCGCGCACGGCGGCGCGTGGGTGCAGATCCGGCACTCGATCGTCGACACAGGGCCGCGGATGGAACTGTTCTATCGGCCGAACGGCTCGACGACGGCGACGCCCATCGCGCGCGAGGAGCTCTACTTCGACGGCTTCGGTCGCCTGTGGAAAGAGCGTCGATTGATGCCAGGGGCGTTGTGGGCCGAGCGGATCACCGAGCGGCATGCCTCCGGTGAGCTGAGGCGCGTCTCGACGTGGCATGGCGGCGGCAAGCCTGCGCGCTGGACCACGTACGAGGACTACGATCCATTTGGCCGCCCGGGGCGCATCACGCAGCCCGACGGCGCGCGCGTCGACTACACCTACCGCGGCATTCGCGAGGT
>JBCCOR010000612.1:0-3470 GCA_039025295.1 Acidobacteriota bacterium | reverse complement strand
GGCGGATGACGACGGCATCGCCCTGCGCATGCTGATGATCGACGCCCTGGTGCGCGGCCTCGGGTCGAATCCGGTCGGCCTCGACCGCGGTCGCCTGGGCCCGGGTCGGGTGGTGCACGTGCGACGCTTCGGACGCCAGGTGCTCTTCGAGATGCCCAACCTGTCCTACCGCGCGGTCAGCGACAACCCGGCCGAGGCGCGCGCCGTCGCCGAGTCGTTCGCAACCTCGGTGGTGTGGGGTGCGACGATCGAAGCGCGCGATCCCGACGGTCGTGCGCTGGTCGATCTCAGCAGCTTCTTGGTGCGCGACAGCGTGGGCGTCAGCAGCGCGCTGCGCCAGGCCGATCAGGGCACCTACGCGCTCGATGCGGCGCGCAGCGCCGTCGATCTCGACGCGGCGCGGATCTTCCCCGACAACGCGGTCTTCGACGCCGTGCTGACCTTCGGTCTCGCCAGCGGCCAGGACGCCGGCATCGAGGTCGAGGCGACCGCGCCCGATCCGTCGGCGATCACGGTGCGCACCCGCCACACCTGGGTGCGCCTGCCCGACGACGGCTATCAGCCGCGGCGCTTCGATCCGCGCGGCGGCTCCTGGGCCTATGACCACGTCGACTACGCCGCACCGCTCGCCGCGCCGCTGCGCCGCAGCTTCATCGGCCGCCATCGTCTGATCAAGCGCGATCCGACGGCGGCGCGCTCGGAGCCGGTCGAGCCGATCGTCTTCTATCTCGACCCGGGCGCGCCCGAGCCGGTGCGCAGCGCGCTGCTCGACGGCGCGCGCTGGTGGGAAGAGGCGTTCGACGCCGCCGGCTTCATCGACGGCTACCGGGTCGAGATCCTGCCGCCCGACGCGCATCCGCTCGACGCGCGCTACAACGTCATCCAGTGGGTGCACCGCGCCACCCGCGGCTGGTCGTACGGCAATTCGGTCGTCGATCCGCGCACGGGCGAGATCATCAAGGGCCACGTCACCCTCGGCTCGCTGCGCGTGCGCCACGACATCCGCCTGTTCGAGGGTCTGCTCGGCGCCGACGCGACCGGCACGGGCGCGGCCGACGACCCGGTCGTGCTCTCGCTCGCGCGCCTGCGCCAGCTCTCGGCGAACGAGTTCGGCCACACCATCGGCTTGGTGCACAACTTCGCCGCCAGCACCTACGGCGGCCGCGCCTCGGTCATGGACTATCCGGCGCCGCTCGTGCGCCTCGGTGAGGACAGCAACCTCGACGTGTCGCAGGCCTACGGCGTTGGCCTGGGCGCGTGGGACGTCCACGCCGTGCGCTTCGCCTACGCGCAGTTCGCGCCCGGCGTCGACGAGGCGCAGGCGCTCGACGATCTGCTCGCGACGGGCATGCGCGACGGCCTGGTGTTTCTCTCCGACGTCGACGCCCGGCCGCCCGGCGCCGCCGAGCCGCGCGCCAGCCTGTGGGACAACGGCAGCGATCCGGTCGTCGCGCTGCGCGAGGCGATGGCGGTGCGCGCCCACGCGCTCGCGCGCTTCGGCCCCGATCGCCTGCCCGCCGGCCAGCCGCTCGGCCGCCTCGAGGAGGTGCTCGGGCCGACGTACTTCTACCATCGCTACCAGGCCGAGGCCGCGGCCAAGGTGCTCGGCGGCGTGCACTACGACTACGCCCTGCGCGGCGACGCGACGGCCGCGGCGATCGGCGTCAACCGCGCGCGTCCGCTGCCGGCCGCCGACCAGCGCGCGGCGCTCGACGCGCTGCTCGACGTGATCACGCCGGCGTCGCTCGACCTGCCCGAAGCGCTGCTCGAAGTGCTCCTGCCGCCGGCCTTCGGCGATCAGTTCCCGAGTGCTGGCGACGTCATGCGACGCGAGCGTTTCCGCGCCGACCACACCGCGCCGATCTTCGATCCGCTCGGCGCCGCGGCGACCGCGGCCGATCAGGTGCTCGGCTTCGTGCTCCAGCCCGAGCGGCTGGCGCGCATGGTCGAGCAGCACCGGCGCGATGCGGCGCTGCCCGACGCCAACGTCGTCATCGACGCGATCGTCGCGCGGCTGTTTCGCGCGCCCGAGGCGTCGACGCCGCGGCTGCGCGCCGTGGCGGAGGCGGTCGAATACACCGCCCTCGGCCGCCTGCTCGGCCTGGCCGCGAGCGTGCCGTCCGGCGGCCGCGGGGTGGCGCCGTCGGTCGTTGCGCGCGCCGATCTCGCCGTGAAGTTCCTCCGCGTCCAGCTGGTCGCCCGCGGCAGTGACGCCCACGCGCTGCTGCTGCTCGATCGCATCGACCGCCACGCGAACCGCCAGGGCGGCCAGCCCGGGTTCACCGCGCCGCCGCCGCCGCCGCCGCCGGGCAGTCCGATCGGTGCCGGCATGTGGCACGCCGAGTGCTCCCACGCGATGCCGGGGGGCTGATGGGCCGATCGCTCACGCTCGGGCTCGCGCTGCTGATGTCGATCTTCCTCGCCTGCGGCGCGCCACCCGCAACCGCCGACCGCGCCGCGCCGGCCGCGTCGTCGGTGCCGCCGTCGATCGCGACCGCGCCGGCCGCCGAGGACGCGCTGGCCACCGCGCCGCGCCACAGTGTCGAACCCGGCCCGGCGCCCGAGCGCCTGCGCGTGCGTGTGCTCGAACGCCATCCGCACGATCCCGACGCCTTCACCCAGGGACTCGTCTGGCACGAGGATCGACTCTACGAGAGCGTCGGACGCTACGGCCGCTCGGGACTGCGCCGGGTTGATCCGACCACCGGCCGCGTCGAACAGCACGTGCCGCTCGAGGCGAGTCTCTTCGGCGAGGGCCTGGCGCGCGTCGGCGATCGCCTGATCCAGCTCACCTGGAAAGCCGGGCTGGGCGCGGTCTACGATCTCGCGACGCTCACCCCGGTCGACTGGGTGAGCTACGACGGCGAGGGCTGGGGCCTGGCCTACGACGGCAGCGATCTGTGGATGAGCAACGGCAGCCCGCGGCTGCTGCGCCGCGATCCGGAAACCTTCGCCGTGCGCGACGTCCGCGTCGTCACCCTCGCCGGAGAACCGCTGCCCGGGCTGAACGAACTCGAGTTCGCGCGCGATGCGCTCTACGCCAACGTCTGGACGCGCGACGAAATCGTGCGCATCGATCCCGCCACCGGCCGCGTCACCGCGGTGATCGACGCGTCCGGCCTGCTGACGCCGCGCGAGCGGCGCCGGGTCGACGTGCTCAACGGCATTGCCTACGATCCGCGCGGCGAAACGTTCTGGATCACGGGTAAGCTCTGGCCGGCCATGTTCCACGTGGTGTTCGAACCGCTCACCGCCGAGCGCTGATCCCTTTTCCGCCGCCGACCCGTCGATCGTCCCATGTCATCCTCTCCTGCCCTTGCCTTTCCGCACCGCTTCGACGTCACGTCCCTGACCGGGCCGCGCGCCGAGATGTTCGCCGGTCGCCGGCGCCGGCAGGCGTTCCAGCAGCTGGTGGTCGACGCGCTGCGCGCGCTCGCCGGCCCGAACGCCTTCGTGCCGCTGACCGCCGG
>JBCCOR010000611.1:0-3485 GCA_039025295.1 Acidobacteriota bacterium | reverse complement strand
GCCGCTGCCGCCGGAGTGGCCGCCAACGCGCATCGATGCCCAGTCGGCGACGCCCCACCACTGCCACGGGTTGAGTCCCAGGGCTGGCGGCAGCGTGACGCCGCTGTCGGCGAGGTACTGCACCAGCTTGCGCACCCGGCGGCGAATCGAATTGTCGTCGTCAACGTCGATATGGGGCGAGTCGCCGGCGAAGCCGGCGCCGAGCAGCGCTTCGCGGCGCACCTCTTCCGCGCAGTTGTCGTCGTTCTTGGCGAGGTCGTCGCAGAAGTCGAAATTCGAATCGTAGTTCGGCTGCGCCGGCTGAATGACCAGGAAGCCGGCCTGGACGCCCTCGATCAGGATTCGGAGGCTCTCGTACTGCGCAGGACCGGGGCCGTTCGGATCGGGATCGGGCGGGTTCAGCTCCTCGACGGGGCAGCCGCCGGACCCCCACGGGGCGAGACAGCGCCGGCAGTCCTGGGGCGTCGCGACCGGCGCCGACAGCGGATCGGCGGCCTGCTCGTCCCAGCCGCCCGAATCGTAGGGACGCACGTAGGTGCCGACGAAGTAGAGGAACACCTCGTCCAGGCCGGTGAAGTCGCTCCAGGTGGGCAGATCGGGATCGCCGGGGAAGCCGACGGCGTGGGCGCCGTAGCCGCACACCAGATCGTCGAGGTCTTCGTCGTCGGCGGCACCGGGCGGATTGCGGTCGGCGATCAGGGCATCGGTCTGGCTCGGCAAGATGGCGCACAGAAAGCCGACCTTGTTGCCACCGTCGTCGAACACGGTGCGGAAGCTGTCGGGCAGGCCGTTGGCGAGGCACCAGTCGCGGCCGGTGAGCTGAGTCTGGGCGTCGGTGGGCGCAGCCAAGAGGCCGAGCAGGAGCAGGCCCGGCAGCAGGAGACTCTGCAGCAGGGCGCGTGGACAAACGGAATCGTTCGAGAGAAAGCGCATGGTCGATCTCCTTGGCGGTGGGGCGGAGGAATGCAAAGGGCTCGAGCGTATCGCGCCCGAAGGCGGCACAGGACGTCTCCGAGTCACGAAGGACGCTGCGCTTTGACGTGCGAAGCAGGGCAACCCGCGGCGGACGCGCAGGCGATGGCGGTGGCCCTTGTGCGCCGGCTTCGATGGCTCGAAAACGTCTTGTCTCGCCGATGAGCTTATCCGCGTGCCTGAACCATCCGGGCACGCGCGGACGATCGATGTCCGGGTTTTCAGTCGGATTGCGCAAGAGCAGTCAAACCCGCTCTCGCGCACGCGATGCGCTTGTTCCAACCGACGACGATCCGGCAGCGCTCGAGACAACCGCAGCCTGCAACCGATGAGGGACCCATCATGCCGACCTACGCCAACTCTCGTTTCCGCCGCGCGAACCCATGGCTGCTCATCGTGATGCTCGCCTGCTGCTGCGCGCCCCTGTGGGCCGGCGATGTCGGCGTGTCCACCCGGCTCAAAGTGAGCGATCTGCAGGCGATCAACGGCGATGTGATCAGCTATGCGGTCAGCCCGGACGGCGCGCGGATCGTTTACGCGGCCGACGCCGAGATCGACGCGGCCGACGGACTGTTCTCGGTGCCGGCCGGCGGCGGCACCGTCGTGACCCTCATCGAGGGGCAGAACGGCATCGACATCGGCCGCGCTGTCCAGATCTCACCCGACGGCACGCACGCGGTCCTGCTCGGTAGGATCTCGAGCGAACGCGACGAGCTCTACGCCGTGCCGGTGCTCGGCGGCGCCGTCGTGCGGCTCAGCGACGATCTCCAGGGGAACGGCCGGGTGCTGGATTTCGCGCTCGCCGGCGCGCGGGCGATCTATCGTGCGCCGCAGGACAGCGTCGGCGTCGACGAGCTCTACTCGGTGCCGATCACCGGCGGCACGCCCGTCAAGCTCAGCGGCGCGCTCGTGAGCGGTGACGTGCGCAGCGACTACGTGATCAGCCCGGACGGCACACGGGTGATCTACCGCGCTGCGCAGGAGACGCCCAACGTCGACGAGCTCTATTCCGCCCCGGTCGACGGCAGCGCCGCCGCCGTCAAGCTCAACGGCATCCTCGCGAGCAGCGACATCACCCAAAACTACGTCGTCAGCGCCGACAGCACCCGCGTGGTCTATCGCGCGGCGCAGGATACGAGCGGCGTCTTCGAGCTCTACGCGGCGCCGATCGACGGCAGCAGCCCGGCGATCAAGATTTCCGGCGATCTGGTCGACGGCGGCGACGTGGTGCTTCGCTACTTCATCGATCCGAGCGCCAGCCGGGTGGTCTACCAGGCGGATCAGGATACGAACGGCGTCAACGACCTGTACTCGGTGCCGCTCACCGGCGGCGCGGTCACCAAGCTGACCGACGGCTACGTCGCGGGCGGCGGCCTGTCGACCCCCGGCTGGACGGTCTCGGCCCAGCGCGTGGCGTTCGTCGCCGATCGCGACACCGACGACGTCTTCGAGCTCTTCACCGTGCCGATCGACGGCGGCGCGGTGGTCAAGATCAGCGGACCGATGGTCGATCAGGGGGACGTCGACACCGGCGAAGCCCCGCGGTTCACGGGCGACGGCGCGCGCGTCGTCTACGTCGCCGATCAGATCGAGGACGGTCGCAACGAGCTCTTCTCGTCGCCGGCCGCGGGCGGCGCCAGCGTGAAGCTCAGCGGCACCCTGGCCGCGCCGTCGGCGCTCGAGGCGTTCGGCACGTTCGGGCCGTCGTCGGTCTGGTACCTGGCATCGCAGGACGTGATCGACGACGACGATCTCTACCGCGTGCCGGCGGACGGCTCGGTGCCCGCCGCGAAGGTCAACGGCGCCTTGGCGCCGGGCGGCGAGGTGCGGGACGCGCCCCTCGTCAGCGCGACGCAGCTCTTCTACCTGGCCGATCAGGACACCGTCGGCGTGGTCGAGCTCTTCGCCGCCGCGCAGTCCGGCGGTGCGCCCGCGAAGCGCAACGACCCGATCGTCGCGCGCGGCGGCCAGATTCGCGACGTGTTCCCGGCGCCCGACGGGCAGCGCGTCGTCTACCGGGGCCAGGTCGAGAACGAAAGCCGCAACGAGCTGTTCGCGGCGGATCTCACCACCGGCCAGATCGTCCCGCTCGCCCTGGCCCTCGCCGACGGCGACGTCGAGGACGCGCAGTTCTCCGCCGACGGCACCCGGATGGTCTACCGCGCGCCGCAGACGACGCGCGACATCGACGAGCTCTACGCCGTGCCGATCGCCGGCGGCGACGCGACGCAGCTCAACCCCGCGCTGGCGCCGGACGGCACGGTCCGCACGCTGGTCGCCAGTTCCTCGACCGACCGCGTGGTGTACGTCGCGGCCCAAGACGCGACGGGCGTCGATGAGCTCTATTCGGTCGCGACCACCGGCGGACCAGTGGTCAAGCTCAATGATCCGCTGCCGAACGGTGGTCGCGACCGAATAGAGCTCATCGACGCCCGTCGCGTCTTGGGCCGCGACGTACACCACGCGGTCGGTCGAGGAACTGGCGACCAGCGTGCGGACCGTGCCGTCCGGCG
>JBCCOR010000610.1:0-3491 GCA_039025295.1 Acidobacteriota bacterium | reverse complement strand
AGAGCGCGTCGACGTCGATCGCGATCACGCCGTCGACGCTGTGCGCCACCGCGGCGAGATCGGCCCGGCGCACGGCCTGGCCGAGCCGCCGGGCGTCGAAGGCGAAAGCGTGGCGCAGCGCGCTGCGGACCGCGTCGGCGACGTCCTCGAAGCGGCGATCCTCGGCGACGCGCAGGCGCACCCGCAGGCCGAAGCGCAGCGCGCGGAAGGCGCCCAGGCGCAGCGGCATGCGCGCGTCGCGGGCGCGATCGAGGCCGCGGCGCAGATCGTCGAGCAGCGCGCCCGACGGCGTCGCGCCGTCGGTGCCGGCGACCGACACGAAGATCACCCGCCGCTGGCCGTCCCACAGGCGATCGGCGCGCGCCTTGGCGACGCCGGCCCAGGTGCGGGCGAAGTCCTCGACGTCGGTCAGCGAGACCACCCGGCCGAGGGTGCGCACGGTGCTGGGCGCGTTCTCGCGGATGGCGTCGACGGCTTCAGGGTCCTCGGCGTCGGCCGAGGCGACCGGGTTGATCACGGTGCGTACGCCCAGCGGCGGACTCTGCAGCAGGCTGATGCGCCCGGGCCCGACCAGGCCGGCGCGGCCGATGCCGACGCGCAGCGCGGCGACGACGTTATCGGCGCCGGTCGGCAGGCGCGCGCCGTTCACGCCGTCGCCGAACTGCACGGTCGTGCGGTCGCGGTCGTCGCGGCGGACAGTGTAAACGCGTTCGCAGGCCTCGCGGCCGTAGAGGCTCGGCACCTCGGTGTGGCGCACGCCGTCGACCCACACGGCCAGGCTCGACGCGGCGCCGCCGGGTGCGTCGGCCGACGGCGTGTAGGTCACGGGCACGCTGCGCAGGCGGAAACGCTGATGCGGCTGCGACGCGTCGCCGCTGCCGAGCACCTCGGTGCGGCTCTCGCCGTGGGTCGCCTCGGCGACGTTGCCGTGGATCGTCACGGTCTGCAGCGCGTAGTCGTGCACCAGGCCGGTCGCGAGCGTGATCCAGGTGTGCGTGCCCTGGCGGACGGCGTCGACGATGACCTCCTCGCGCGCGACGACGCCGGGCTGGTCCCACAGCTCGCCCTCGATCAGCAGCAGGCGGCCGGGCTCGAGATGGGGCACGACGGTTTCGAGCAGGAGATCGGTGGTGCCCAGCGGCAGATGTTCGATCGGCAGATGCGCGAGCGCCAGGCGCTCGGCGGCAGCGAAGATCGTCGTCGTGCGCAGGTGGTACGTGCCTTTGCCGTCACCCGAGATGCGCGTGGTCTCGAGGCGCGTGGCTTTGCCGGAGATGCCGAAGTCGGCGAGTGATTCCTCGGTCGCGCTGTCGACGGTGAAGGTGCTCACGTCGTCGCTGCCGCTGCCGACGCGCTTGAGGACGACCCAGCTGCCCTCGACGATCTCGGGATGGCTCTGGTCGGTGTGGATCGCGCCTTTGAGGCCGGCGGCCATGTTGACGCCGTACTCGGCCGTGCGGTGGATCGGCCAGGTGCCGGTGTCCCAATCGCCGCTCGGCCGCATGTCCTCGGGCAGCGTCGCACGGCGCGGCGCGCTGTGCCCGAACGGCCGCGCGCGCACGCGCAGCGCGAAGAGGCCGGGCCCGGCGAAGTCGGTCGGGTCGAACGCCGGCGCGCGCGGCCAGGTCTGTCGGCTGTGCGCGATCAATTCCTCGGGCGTCGGATCGCCCTCGGGGGTGGCCAGCGCGCGGATCAGATCCGGGGCCTCGGTCCACGCATTGGCGTCGACGGTGCCGTCGAGGCGCTGATCGGCCAGATCGAGCGCCAGCGCGTCGGTCTCGGCCGCGGGCGCGATCGCCGCGTCGACGCAGCGCACCAGCGTGCGGTTCTCGTCGGGCCGCGCCTCGACCGTCCGCACGCGCAGCAGCTGCTGACCGTCTTCCGCCGCCGGATCGACCACGAGCAGCAGCGCGTCGCCGCGGCGCAGGCCGGCGTCGACGCCGCGGATCCAGAACGCGGTCTGGCCGAGCGCGGGCGCCGGATGCGCGGCCGTGCGCCGCGGATGCAGCTGGCCGAAGCGCACGTCGGCGTCGAGATCGTGGCCGGTCTCGAAGCTCTGGGGCAGCTCGTCCTTCGCCTGCGGCAGGCTCTGGGCGCGCGTGCCGGCGGGAATCACCAGCCGCGTCGGCGAGCCCGGACCGTCGTCGAGGCCGAAGGCGAGCGGCACGCGCGCGGCGACGCCGGGCGCCGGACGGTAGCCGATCAGGCGCGCCAGCTCGATCAGCGAGCGCCGCTCGACCGCCGTGCCGAGATAGAGCTCCTGGCCCCAGCGCTCCTGGTAGAAGGTCAGCACCTCGAGCGCGACCGCCCAGGCGTCGAGCAGGCCGATCGTCCAGTCGTCGGCGCGACGCGTCGCCAGGCGGCGCAGCGACGGCCCGCGGCGGATACCGGCCTCCATCGCGTCGAGGAAGGTGCCGTAGGTGCCGACGCGCCAGTCGAGCTGCGCGCGCCCCGGGAGGTTGTGGATCGCGCGCGGCGTCGCGATGGCGACGCCGGCGCAGCAGTCGCACGCGGTGCGGACGTCGTCGGGCGTTGCGCACGGGAGGCAGCCCGGGCAGTTACAGCTCATCGGCCACCTCCGGCCTGAATGGTGAGGACGCCGTTCTCGGGTCGGCTCGGGTCGTTGTCGAGGCGGACGATCTCGAGGCCGTGGACGTCGAGGACGCCCGCATCGCGCGCGTCGCTGCCGGGTCGCTGCCAGCGCTGGAAGGCGGTGACGGCCACCGACTCGACGCCGTCGATGGCCATCGCCTCGGCCACGATCGGGCTCAGGTAGACGGCCTGGCCGAAGGTCCAGCGGTCGGGATGGAAGTAGCCGCAGCGGCCGTCGGCCTGGACGCCCGCGCCGAGGCGCGACGCCAGCGCGCGCGCGACGCCCGAGCGCGGCCGGCCGGGCTTGACGCAGACGTGCAGCGCGAGATCGAGCGGCACGAAGATCGGGCCGTCGACCTCGACGTCCTGGCCGGCGAGGCGGTAGCGGCCGAGGAAGTCCTCGATCTCCTGCTCGAAGTCGGCGTCGACTGCGCGTCCGCCGCGCCGGTCGACGGTGACGAAAGCCGTCGTCCAGCTGCCGGTCCAGCGCAGGCGCGCCGCGGCTTTCGCGACCTCGGGATGGCGCTCGGCCATGCGCGCGTAGTCCTCCGCGGTGACGGCGCGCTCCTGGACGCGAAACGCTTCCGGGGCGTCGCGGCGGACGTCGTCGAGGTTCTCGGGACGGCGTCCGCCCCAGGCCGGCAGCGGATTGCGCACGCGCGTGATGCCGGGATCGAGATCGAGCAGCGCGTGGGCGAGGGCGTCGGCGCCGACCATGCCGGCCGGGCCCTGGCCGACGCGGTAGACCGCTTCGAAGGCGGTTTCGGGCGCCGGCGACAGGCCGTGCGTGTCGTCGCCGAAGCGCAGGCGGGCGCGGCGGTCGTCCTCGATCTCGGCGACGAAGTGGGCGGCGAAGGCGCCCGAGGCCAGGAGATCGGACCGCGGCTGCCAGGTGGCTT
>JBCCOR010000609.1:0-3492 GCA_039025295.1 Acidobacteriota bacterium | reverse complement strand
GAAGCCGCCACGGTTGAGATACAGCGTGTTCGACTCGCGATGCAGATGCGTGATCACCAGATCTTCGCGCCCGTCGCGGTCGAGATCGACGCCGTCGACGCCCATCGACGCCTCGGCGAAGCCCGCGCCGTTGACCGCCAGACCGGCGAAGAGCGCTTCGTCGACCAGCGCCAGCGCCCCTGAAGCCCCGGGCGCGCGCTGCCAGAGCACGTTGGGCGTGCTGTCGTTGGCGACGTAGAGCTCGGATCGGCCGTCGCCGTCGACGTCGGTCGCCAGCACGCCCAGGCCGTGCGCGGGCTCGGCGGCCCCGACGCCCGCGGCGACCGTGACGTCGTCGAAGCTGCCGTCGCCGCGGTTGCGCAGCAGGCGGTCGACGACCGGACGGTAGCTGAGCGGACCGCAGTATTCGGGCGCGCCGCCGGCACTCGCGCAGGGCGCGTGCGCGCCGAGGGTGAAGTCGACGTAGTTGGCGAGATAGAGATCGAGCCAGCCGTCGGCGTCGAGATCGACGAACGAGGCCGACACCGTCCAGCGCGCGTCGCCGGCACCGGCCGACGCGGTCGCGTCTTCGAACGTGCCGTCGCCGCGGTTGCGCCACAAGACGTTGGCGCCCCAGGCGGTGAGATAGAGATCGACGAAGCCGTCGCGGTCGACGTCGCCCGCGGCCAGGCCCATGCCGTAGACGGCCGGTCCGCGGGCGAGCCCGGCGCGGCGGGTCACGTCGACGAAGCGCGGCCGCGGGGCGCCGTCGGCGTCGATGCCGAGGTCGTTGCGGTAGAGGCGCAGGCCGAGCGGCTGCATCGCCGCGGGCGGCGGACGCAGCAGCGTCGACGCGGCGCCGAGCGGCTGGCCCTGGGCGATCGCGACGTCGAGATCGCCGTCGTTGTCGTAGTCGATCAGCGCGCCGCCGCCGCCCATGTGCTCGACGAAGGTGAGCGCGCCGGTGGCGCCGTCGACGTAGGTGAAGTCGAGGCGCCAGTCGGCGGCGACGTCGGCGAAGCGCGGCGGCGTGGCGCAGGGTGCTTCGGCGTCCTGGGCGCGCGCGGCATCGATGGTGAAAAGCGCACAGGCGAGCAGCAGCGCGGCGGCGCGCACGAGATGGATCGCTGGATCGGACGTCGCGAGCGGCGCCATCGTCAGCGCGCGAGCGCGACCGTACGCACGATCGTCTGCGGCAGGCCGGGCACGTCGCCGGCCGGCGTCCACGTCTCGGTGCCGTCGTCCTCGGTCGCGATCGTCATCCAGCGCGCCGCCTCGAGCACGACCTCGACGGTCAGCGTGCCGTCGGCGGGCGCGGGGCGGTCGGTTTCGGTGGTCCAGAAGTTGAAGAGCGGCACGTCGGTGCGCGCGGCCGACGCGTCTGCATCGGCGGACGCGCCGTCTTCACCGGCCGGCGCCGCCGTCGTTCCGGCGATCAGGTCGTAGAAGAGATGGTTGCCGTAGACCGGCACGGTCTGGCCGTTGATGCGCACGGCGAACTGCAGCGACGACAGCGCGCGCACGTCGCGGTTCGCAAGCGTCACGGTCAGCCGGCAGAGCGCGTCGAGGCCGGGCTTCTCGGGAGAGATCGCGAGCGCGGCGAGGGTCACCGGCGGCGGCGCGGCCGGCTCGTCCGCCGGCGACGCTGGGGCGTCCTGGGCACCCAGCGCGGACGCCCACGCCAGGACGGCGAGCAGGCCGATCGCCCAGCCCATCCGGCGGATCGAAACGAGCGGTGCGCCGCGACGCGCGGGCAGGCGAGCATCCATGGCCGAAAACCTTACCAGTCCGCCACTCAGTCGTGCCCGCGCGTCAGCGCGTCGGGCCGGCGCGCGTCGCTGCAGCCGTGCCACGTACCGTCGTCCTGGCGCAGGATCGACTGCGTGCTGCCCATGACGTCGCTGATTTCGATCGTGTGGCCCATCGCCATCAGCAGACGCAGCGTGTCGGGGCTGAAGCCGCGCGGCTCGATGCGGATGTGGTCGGGCAGCCACTGATGATGCATGCGCGGTGCGTAGGTCGCCTCGGCGATCGTCATGTCGTGGTCGATCACGTTGATCAGGATCTGCAGCACGGTCGTGATGATCCGGCTGCCGCCCGGCGAGCCGGTGAGCAGGAAGGGCGCGTCGTCCTTCAGCACGATCGTCGGCGTCATCGACGACAGCGGACGCTTGCCGGCTTCGACCGCGTTGGCCGCGCCGCCGAGCAGGCCGTAGCCGTTGGGCACGCCCGGCTTGGCGGCGAAGTCGTCCATCTGGTTGTTGAGCAAAAAGCCCGTTCCTTCCGCGACGATGCCCGAGCCGTAGCTGAAGTTGAGCGTGTAGGTGTTGCTGATCGCGTTCCCGGCGCCGTCGACGATCGAGAAATGCGTCGTGTCGGGCGACTCGTAGGCCGCGGGCCGGCCCGGGGCGATGTCGCGCGCCGGGCGCGCGCGCGCCGGATCGATCTGCCGGCGCAGCGCGTCGGCGTAGGGGCGCGCGGTCAGGCCCGCGATCGGCACGTCCCAGAAGTCGGGATCGCCCAGATGCAGGCTGCGGTCGGCGTAGGCGAGCTTCATCGTCTCGGCCATATGGTGGATCGCCGCCGCGCTGCCCGCGCCCATCGACGCCAGATCGAAGCCCTCGAGCACGTTGAGCATCTGGATCAGATGGACGCCGCCCGAGCTCGGCGGCGGCATCGAGAGCACTTCGTGGCCGCGGTAGACGCCGCGCACCGGCGCGCGCCACACCGGCCGGTAGGCGCGCAAATCCTCCTGCGTGATCAGGCCGTCGTGGGCCGCCATGTCGGCGACCAGGCGCGCGGCGATCGGGCCGTCGTAGAACGCTTTCTCGCCGCCCTGCGCGATCTGCTCGAGGCTCCACGCCAGATCGGGCTGGCGCAGGATCGCGCCCACCGCCGGCACCTGCGGCGCGCCGCTGGCGGGATCGCGCATGAGGAAGGCGTCGACCGTCGACAGATGGGATGCGAAGCGATCGAGCCGCCGCGCCAGGTTGTCGACGGCGTCGTGGCTGAGCGGGAAACCCTCGCGCGCCAGCCGGATCGCCGGCGCCAGGAGCGACGCCCACGGCAGGCTGCCGTGGCGACGATGGAGCGCGGCGAAGCCCGCGACCGTGCCGGGCACGCCCGCCGCCTTCCGGCTGTAGCGCGCCAGCTCCTCGTCGACGTCGCCGTTGGCATCGAGGAAGAGATCGGCGTGCGCCGCCGCCGGCGCGCGCTCGCGGTAGTCGAGGGCCGCGGTCGTGCCGTCCGCCGCGTCGTGGTAAAGCAGGAAGCCGCCACCGCCGAGGTTGCCCGCGCGCGGCAGCACCACCGCCAGCGCAAACGCCACCGCGACCGCGGCGTCGACCGCGTTGCCGCCGCGCGCCAGCACGTCGAGGCCGATCGCGGTCGCCTCGGCCTTCTGGGTCGCGACCATGCCCGACGCGGCGCGCACCGGATGGACCGCGTGCTCGGCCTCGAGCACGGCGTCGCTGCGCGCGATCGTCGGCGCCGGCGCGGCCGCGGGCGCCAGCG
>JBCCOR010000608.1:0-3498 GCA_039025295.1 Acidobacteriota bacterium | reverse complement strand
GCTACTCGCTGGGCGCCCGCGTCGCGCTCGGCCTGCTCGCGGCCGCGCCCGCGCGCTTTCGCCGCGCGCTCCTGATCGGCGCCCGGGCCGGGCTCGCCGCGCCGTCGGCGCGCGGCGCGCGGCGCGACGCGGATGCGCGCTGGATCGCGCAGCTGACGCAGGCCGTCGACGATCCGGCGGCCTACGACGCCTTTTTCGACGCCTGGTCGGCGCAGCCGCTCTTCGCGACCCAGGCGCGCCTGAGCGAAGCGGCGCGCGCGGCGCAGGACGACGTCCGCCGGCGTCACGATCCGCGCGGCCTCGCCGCCGCGCTGGCGGTGCTCGGACTCGGGAACATGCCCGATCTGCGCCCGGCCCTGCCGACCTTCGACCGGCCCGTCCGGCTGCTGGTCGGCGCCGACGATGTTCCGTTTCACGCCGCCGCCGAGGCGATGGCCGCGCAGCTGCCCGACGCCCGCGTCGCGCACGTGCCGGCGGCGGGCCACAACCTGCTTTTGGAAACGCCCGCGGCGGTCGCCGCGGCGCTCATGGAGGCTTGATCGCATGCCACACGTGATTCCCACCCCCACGGGGCCCGTCACCTGGACCTCGCTGCACGACGACTACACCGACATCCGCTACGAGCAGGCGATCCGCGACGACGGCACGCCGGAGCCGATCGCCAAGATCACGATCTGTCGTCCGGAGGTGCGCAACGCCTTCCGGCCGCTGACGGTCAAGGAGCTCAAGGACGCCTTCGACCGCGCGCGCGACAACAGCAAGATCGGCACGATCATCCTCACCGGCGAGGGTCCGCTGGCGTTCTGCGCCGGCGGCGACCAGAAGGTGCGCGGCAACGCCGGCTACGTCGGCGACGACGGCGTGCCGCGGCTCAACATCCTCGACGTGCAGAAGCAGATCCGCTCGATGCCGAAGCCGGTGATCGCGATGGTCGCGGGCTACGCCATCGGCGGCGGCCACATCCTGCATCTGGTGTGCGATCTGACGATCGCCGCCGACAACGCGATCTTCGGCCAGACCGGCCCGAAGGTCGGCAGCTTCGACGCCGGCTACGGCTCGGCCTATCTGGCGCGCATCGTCGGCCAGAAGCGCGCCCGCGAGGTCTGGTACCTCTGCCGCCAGTACAGCGCCGCCGAGGCCGATCGCTGGGGGCTGGTCAACAAGGTCGTGCCGCTCGACCAGCTCGAGGAAGAGACGATCCAGTGGTGCCGGGAGATCAACGTCCACAGCCCGACCGCGCTGCGCTTCATCAAGATGGCGATGAACGCCGACTGCGACGGCCAGGCCGGCCTGCAGGACTTCGCCGGCGCGGCGACGCTGCTCTTCTACCAGACCGCCGAGGGCCAGGAGGGTCGCGACGCCTTCGTCGAGAAGCGTCCGCCGAACTTCGATCAATTCGAACGCTTCCCCTGATCCGGCCGTGGCGAGCGACGCCCGCGCGCTGCCGGCGCCCGACAGCGTCGGCGCCTGGCTGCTGGCCACGCGCCTGCCGACGCTGGCGGCGGCGGCGGTGCCGGTCGCGATCGGCACCGCCGTCGCGTACCGCAGCGGCGGCGCGGCGTGGGGACCAGCGCTGGCGGCGCTGGTCGGCGCGCTGCTGATCCAGATCGGCACCAACTTCGCCAACGACGCCGCCGATCACGATCGCGGCGCCGACACCGAAACCCGCCTCGGCCCGACGCGGGCGGTGCAGGCCGGTCTGCTCAGCGCGGCGCAGATGCGCCGGGGCGTCGTCGTCGCGTTCGCCCTGGCGACGCTCGTCGGCGTCTACCTCACCGCGGTCGCCGGATGGCCGGTGATCGCGATCGGGGTTGCCTCGCTGATCGCCGGCTGGGCCTACACCAACGGCCCGCTGCCGCTGGCCTACAACGGGCTGGGCGACGTTTTCGTGATCGTCTTCTTCGGCTTCGTGGCGGTGTGCGGCACGGTCTTCGTGCAGCTCGGCGCCGTGCCCGCGCTGGCCGCATGGCTGTCGCTGCCGGTCGGTCTGCTGGCGACCGGCATCCTGGTGGTCAACAACCTGCGCGATCGCCACACCGACGCCGCGGCGAACAAACGGACCCTGGCGGTGCGCTTCGGCCGCGGCTTTTGCCTGTTCGAATACGCGCTGATCCTGCTGATCGCCCACGGCGTGCCCCTGACGCTGTGGCTGCGCGGCGAGGGCGGACCGTGGATGCTGCTGCCGCTGGCGACGATTCCCTTCAGCCTGCGCATCTTCGTCGCGCTGGTGCGCCGCGACGGGCGCGCGCTCAATCCGGTGCTGGGGGCGACGGCGCGTCTGCTGATCGTGTGGGGCGCGCTGGCGACGATCGGTCTGGTGCTGGCCGCCTGACGACGCGCGCCGGCGGCCGCACCGCCGCGGCGAGGCCGTCCTCGCCGAGCACGTCGTGCACCCGCCACGACACGAAGCTCGTCCAGCAGCCGTCGACGGTCAGGCCGGCCGTGGTTTGGAAACGCTCGAGCGCGTCGACGTCGTCGGGGCCCCACGGCCGCGCGACGTCCTCGTCAGCCGGCCACGGCAGGCCGTGGCCGAGCCGGCGCAGCACCCGCCGGCGCGCCGCGCGGGTGCGCAGCGGCGACCACACGTCGGGCAGCGACGGATCGCGGTAGATTGCCCGCAGCAGCCGCGCGTAGGGAAAGGCGTGGCTCGGATCCTGCTTGAAGCCCGGGCAGAGATCGTCGTGGCCGTGATGATCGCGCGGACCGATGGCGGGAAAGCGGCGCACGATCTCGCGCCCGACCGCGACGCACATCGTCAGCTGCTCGACCGGCCACGGCGCCACCCGCATCGTGCGGCCGGTGGGATCGTCGACGGTGAGCCAGTCGGGGCCGGCCGGCACGCCCCTGCGCGCATAGCCGATGTGCACCACCTCGACGCCGATCGTCGTGCGCGCGCCCTTGAGCTCTGCATGGACCTCGCCGGTCGCCGCCTCCACGACGAACACGGAGTTCGAGCGCCCGGAGATTCTCTGCACCACCGCGAACAGCTCGCCCGACGGCGACGCCTCGACGCGATCGACGGGCTTGTCGAGGTCCACGACCACGGGCTCGTCCTGCGGTGCGTCGAGGTCGAAGACGAACACACGCTCCAGCTCCGTGACCACGGCGAGCTTGCGGCCCCCGTCGAACAGACACACCGACTGCTTCCACGCCTCTCCTGCCGTAGACTCCAGGCGGCACACCACCTCCTCGCCCACCACGTCCGCGACCACGACCTCCTCGCTCGAAGCCAGGGCCACGCGAGCGCCATGCACTGCATGCATGATCAGTGTCCCGCTCGGAACCACATGCCACTGATTTGGATGACCGCCGGTCAGTTCGTAGCGACGCACGATGCCATGGCGACGATCGAGCGCGCAGAAGACGTCGTCGTCGAGCCACCAGACGAGCGCTTCGTGCTCGGGCGTACGCCAGCGCCCGGAACCGAGCAGCCCATCGGCCGAATCAGGAGACGTCACGGACATGTTCACCCCTCGAAGTAGCGACGCAGCGCATCAG
>JBCCOR010000607.1:0-3500 GCA_039025295.1 Acidobacteriota bacterium | reverse complement strand
CGCTCGGCCGGGTGATCGCGCGTCGCGGCGGGCCGGCGCTGCTGCCGACCCAGGCGGCGGTGCATCTGCCGATCGCCACCTACCTGGTCGGCTTCGGCCGCGAGGCCCTCTTGCCCGAGACCCGCCTCGCCTTCGACGACGCCCTGTCGCGTTTCTCGCCCGACGATTTCTTCCTGCTCAAGGAGCGCCTCGAGCAGCAGGCCGAGCATCTGAGCTTCAACGAGCTGATCGCGCAGATCCGGCTGTCGGCCTACGATCCCGAGGTGTTCTACCGCTGCGCGCCGCATCTGCTCGAGCAGGTCGGCGAGGGCCTGCCGTCGCGCATGGAAGAGGTTCTCCACCAGACGCTCGAGCGCGTGTGGATGCGCTATTTCCATCTCGGTGAGCCGCACAACGTGCCGTTCCAGATCGGCCGCCTGCTCGATGCGATCGGCTACACTGCCGAGGCGCTGCGCTATTACGAGCGCGCCAAGGCGCGCTACCGGCCGCATCCGATGATCGAGCTGTCGATCGGCGTGTGTCATCTGCAGCTGCGCCAGTACGACGACGCACGCGCCAGCCTGCGCGCCTGCCTGGAACTCGATCCGAAGGTCATGCAGGCGCGCGACATGCTGCGCCGCTGCGACGCCGCCGAGGCGCGCGCCGGACGCGGCAGCGAAGCGCGCTGAGGCGTCGCCGCGGCGGCGGCGGCCTCGCGCGCGTGACGAACCGTCCGCGCAGCGGCGTGATCCGGCGCGCCGGGCGGACGGCTCGTCCCGCGTCAATGCGGCACGTTACAGGAATGCGCTACAGTGAAACGATGCGCCATACCCGAACGTACATCGTTCCGTCGTTCCGGGCCGCGCTCTACAGTGGCCCGCTTTATGCCTGTTTGCTGCTCCTCGCTGGCGCGGTAACCCTCGCCGGCCCGACGCACGCCGCGCCGTCGCCGTCCGCCGACGCGCCGCGGCCGATGGCGGACGATCTCGATCCGCTCGCCGCCAACGACGCGATGCGCGCCTTCGTTGCCGAGCACATCCATCCGTCGCTGCCCGATCATCTGCACCTCGAGCGCCTGGTCGCCGTCCAGCGCGACAGCACAGTCGACGGCCTCGACTACGCCCGCGGCCGCACGGCGACCGCCGCCGAAACCTTCGCGACCGGCCAGGGCAACTGCCTGGCGTTCTCGAACCTCTATCTCGTGCTGGCGCGCCTGGCGGGCATCGAGGTGACGATGCTGCGCGTGCACGACGTCACCCGCTACCGCCGCGCCGACGATGATCTGGTGGTCGTCTCGGGCCACGTCGCGATCGTCCATCACTTCGGTCGCCAGCGGCTGATCGTCGATCTCGCGCCCGATCCGGGCGGCAGCACCGAGCGCTATCATCAGGTCGAGCCGCTGACCGACGACGAGGCGCGCGCCCTCTACGCCATCAACCGCGGCGCCGAGATGCTGCAGGACGGTGAGCCGTCCGCCGCGCTGCGCCACTTTCAGCGCGCGCTCGACTGGGCGCCGACGATGCCCGACGCCTGGGTCGCATCCGGCGTCGCCAAGCGCCGCAGCGGCGACGCGGCCGGCGCGGAGCGGGCCTACGTGCGCGCGCTCGAGCTCGCGCCGCAGCTGCCGACCGCGCTCGGCAACCTGGCCGTGCTGCTGCGCGCCCAGCAGCGCGTCGCCGAAGCCGAGGCCGTCGAGGCCGCGCTCGGTGTCTCCGATCAGCGCAATCCCTACACCTGGCTTGCGCTGGGCGATCTCCATCGCATCGGCGGGCGCCTCGACGAGGCCGACGACGCCTACCGCCGCGCCCGGCGGCTGCTGCCCGACGATCCGGAGCCGCGCGCGGCCCTCGGACAGCTGGCGCTGGCCGAAGGCAACCGCGGTCGCGCGGCGCGTCTGCTGCGGCAGGCCGAGCGCCGGGCGGCGCGCGCGCCGGCGATGGTGTCGTCGGACCTGCCGGCGTCGCGCCTCGCGCATCTCTCCCGCGCGCTCGCCGGCGGCGGCTGAGCGCGCCGACCGGATCGGTTCGGCATCGCCGCGCTCGCGCTGCGGCGCGCGCGCTGCGACAATGGCGCGATGGCCTCTACCGCACGTCCTTCGACGACCGACGCGCGCCGCTGGCAGCTCTGGGTCGACACCGGCGGCACCTTCACCGACGCGCTCGCCTGCGATCCCGACGGCCGACTGCATCGCGCCAAGGTGCTGTCGACCAGCCGGCTGCGCGCGCGCGTGACCGCGGTCGACGACGTGGGCCGCGCGCTGCGGCTCGACGCGCCGTGGACCGCGCGCGCCGCGCCCGACTTCCTGCGCGGGGCGCGCGTCGGCCGGTTGGCCCAGGCCGACGACGACGATGCGCTCGACGATCTGCCGCGGGTGACGGCGTCGCGCGGCGCGCGCTGCACCCTCGATCGTCCGCTCGGCGGGGTCGGCGGCGACGGGGCCGGCGGTGACGGCGATGCAGATCCACCGGCGGTGTTCTTCGCCTTCGACGACGAGGCGCCGACGCTGGCGGCGCGCCTGCTCACCGGCACGCCGGCCGACGCGACGCTGCCGCCGATCGATCTGCGCCTCGCGACCACCCGCGGCACCAACGCCCTGCTCGAACGCGCCGGCGGACCGGTGGCGCTCTTCGTCACCGCCGGCTTCGAAGACGTGCTCCACATCGGCGATCAGCGGCGTCCCGATCTCTTCGCCCTCGACGTGCGGCGGCCGGCGCCGCTGCCGGCGCGCGTCTGGGGCGTGATCGAGCGCCTCGACGCATCCGGCGAGACGGTGACGCCGCTCGACCGCGCGCGGCTGACGGCGCAGATCGCCGAGCTCGCCGCCGCGACCGACGACGCCGGCCGACCGATCGCGGCGGTCGCCGTGGCGCTGCTGCACGCCTACCGCCATCCCGCGCACGAGGACGCCGTCGCCGCGGCGCTGCGCGATGCGGGCGTCGTACGCCATATCGCGCGCGGGGCGGCGCTGTCGCCGACGCTCGGCTTTCTCGTGCGCGTCGAAACCGCGGTGGTCGATGCTTATCTGGCGCCCGTGGTGGCGGCGTATCTCGCCCGGGTCGATGCTGCGCTCGGGCCCGGCAGCCGGGTCCACGTCATGACCAGCGCCGGCAGCCTGGTCGAGATGGACGCCTACCGGCCGAAGGACAGCCTGCTCTCGGGGCCGGCCGGCGGCGTGGTCGGCGCGGTCGATGCCGCCCGCGCGCTCGGCATCGCGCGCCTGATCGCCTTCGACATGGGCGGCACCAGCACCGACGTGTCGCGCTGGGCCGGACGCTTCGACTACCGCTTCGCCCACCGGGTCGGCGACGCCGAAATCGCCGCGCCGGCCCTCGCGATCGAGACCGTCGCCGCGGGCGGCGGCTCGGTGTGCCACGCGCGCGACGGTCGGCCCGCCGTCGGTCCGCACTCGGCCGGCGCGTCGCCCGGCCCGGCGTGCTACGGCGCGGGCGGGCCGCTCGCGATCACCGATGTCAACCTGCTGCTCGGCCGCATCGATCCGACGGCATTCGAGATCCCGATCG
>JBCCOR010000606.1:0-3500 GCA_039025295.1 Acidobacteriota bacterium | reverse complement strand
GCGCGTCGGCGCCAGGCGCCGGGCCATTTCGAGATGGCGGCGCGCCTCGCGATCGTCGCCCGCGGTCAAGAGCGCGTCGATCATGCGCAGGCGCAGATCGACGTTCTGCGGTGCCAGCTGCAGCGCCTGCCCCATGCGCTCGATCTGCTCCTGCTGCGCGCTGGCCGCGCGAAAGGCGTCCACGGCGGCGATCCGCGTCGCCTCGTCGGTGCCGGCCAGGCGCATCAGCTGCACCCGCCCGTAGTGCGCACCGACGTGGCCGGGCACGCGCGCGAGAACACGGTCGAAGGCGTCACGCGCGGCGTCGTAGGCGCCGGATGCGAGCGCCAGTCGCCCGGCCTCGTAGCGCGCGCCGACGTGCGCGGGCGCAACGTCGAGCGCGCGAGAGAGCAGCGCGCGGGCCGCGTCCTCGTCATCGTCCTGCGCGCGCAGCACAGCCAGCTCGTAGAGCGCCTCGGGATCGTCGGGCAGCGCGGCGAGAACGCGCGCGAAGCCCGCGGCCGCGGCCGCGAAATCGCCGACGTTGAGCGCGCACGCCGCCCGCGCGCGCTGCCACGCCGGCTCGTCGCGCAGCGCCAGCGCCCGATCGAGCGCCGCGATCGCCTGCTGACAGCGGCCGAGTTCGAGCAGCGCCTGGGCGTGCCGGCGATGCCACACCGCCCGATCCGGCCGCGCCGCCGCCGCCTGCGCGAGCCAGGTCTCGGCCTCGGTGAAGCGCGCGCGTTCGAGTAGCACGACGCCGAGCAGATGCGCCGCCGCGGGCGACGCACCGGGCTGATCGACGCGCGCGCGCAGCGCGGTTTCGGCCGCGTCCAGGCGTCCGGCGCGGATCCAGCGCAGCACCTGCTGCAGCGGCGCAGGCGCCGCGCGGGCCGCTGGCTGCGGTTGACGCCGCGTGGGCTCGCCGGGATCCGGCACCGGCTGCGCGGGCAGCGATGACGCCAGCAGCAGCAGCAGCGCGACGCGGGTCGCCGCGCGTGCGCGACGCCGCCGCCGCGCGCCGGTCGGATGTCGTCGCTGATGCGCGTGCATCCGCGCGTCAGCGCCGGGACTTGCGCCGCGCTGCCATCTCTTTGAGCGCTTCGATCGGCCGCCGGTCGGGCGAGAGAATCTTCATCGCCTTGCGCAGCGCCTTCTCCGCCTCGTCGTAGCGCGACAGCTCGGTGTAGAGCTTGCCGAGGTAGAAATAGGCGATGCCGCAGCGCTTGTCGATGCGGATCGCCTCGCGCAGCTCGCGCACCGAGTGGTTGAGCGCGCCGCGGTCGTTCATGAAGCGCGTGTAGGCAAGCTCGGCGCGGTAGAGCGGATTCTGCGGATCGAAGTCGTGCGCGAACTGCAGCTGCTCGAGCGCCTCGCGGTAGTTGCCGGCCCGCGTCAGCTCGATACCGCGCTTGAACTGGGTCTCCGAATCGAGCAGCTCCGACTGGATCGCGAACTGGTTGGGATCGGCCTGGACGTGCCGCTGCGCGCGCCGGTTGCGGCGCTGGACGACCAGCTGATTGCGGCGTTCGGCGTCACACAGATCGCCGAACGCCTGACCGCCGGCGATGAACATGTCCTCCGCCTGCTCGACCAGCTCGGTGAGCCCCGCCTCCTCGTAGCGCCACGGCGCGAAGGTGCGCGAGAAGGTCAGGTACGCATGCTCGATATCTTCCTGCGACGCGCTCTCGTCGACGATCCCGAGCAGCTCGAAGGCGTCCTTCTTGCGATGGCCCTCGTAGGCGACGGTCAGGCGCTCGCGCATGGCGTCGACGTTGTAGGTGCGCTTGGGCGACGCCAGGGTCGCATCGGGCGCGTCCGCGGACGGCGCGACCGACTCCGGCGGCTGGGCGGCGCCGCCGCCGGGCGGGATGACGATCACGCCCGTGGTCACCGGACGCTTCTTGCGCGGCGCGGCCTGCTTGCGCAGCTCGTGCGGCAGCCAGCGCAGCGGCACGATGATGCCGAGCATCGCCAGCGCGTAGAGCAGCCGGGTGATGTCGTCGAACGGGATCGTCATCTCGGCCGCCAGCTCGTCGAGACGCTTGCCCTGCTTGACCATCTCGAGCACGCGCCGCTGGTCGATCGACAGCCGCAGATCGTCGAGCGCATAGGGCGGCTCGGGATGGAGCACGAGCTGCTTGCCGACGAGCTCCGACACGGCCAGATTGACCTCGTCCTGCGCGGAGAACTTGGCAACGCCGGTGATCACCAGCTGCGGCACCTTGATGTGCAGCGACGAGTTGGTCTTCGGCACCGGCTCCTCGCGCACCTGAAAGCGCCCGTCGCTCCAGGAAAAGCCGTCGAGCAGCTTCTTCGCCAGATTGCCCTGCATGAGCTTGTAGAGCTCCGAGGCCGAGATCACGCCATCGCGCATCACGACGTCGGCGAACGACAGGCCGTCGTTGACGCTCTTGGCCAGCAGCGACTGATACTGTTCTTCGCTCAGCGCCTGACGGGCCACCAGCACCCGCCCGATGGTTTCATGCAGCAAATTCGATTCGCAGTCGACCGGCGCGCCGTCGACGAAAACGATCGATTTCTTCAGCGGTCCACGCAAAATGTCGAGATAGGCGGTGCGCTTGGCGACCGCCGACGCGTGCAACAGCACCGCGAAGGGCACCGCCGACAGATCGCCTTCCGTTTGCTGAATGATGTCGTGGACTTGTTCCGGGCTGGGAATCAAGAGCCGTCACCCTCCTCGAATGCGCTCCGTGCACGGAGCCTGCGTGAACGCCCTGGCGGGCCGCGTAACGTGTTCCAAGCGCACAGTCTAGCCCAAATGCCCACCCGGGCTGAATAACGGCCGCCTATGGTAGGCTGAAGATCTCTTCAACATGCTTGCGTGCCGATTGCTTCATCGGCGCTGACGCGGCGAAGAACCTGCGCCGCCTCAGCGCAGCTTCACCGATCTCCGAGACGCTCCACCATCGCGCATGTCCGAATCTGCCTCCGTTCTCCACGCCGTCTCGGATCCCTCGGCGCGCCGTCAGGATCCCCTCACCCTGGAACGGCTGGGGCCCTACACGATCCTCGAGCCGCTGGGTGGCGGCGCGATGGCGCGCGTCTACCTCGCCGAGCAGCGCACGCCGATCCGCCGTCAGGTCGCGATCAAAGTGCTGCGGCCGACGAGTACGCTGCACAAGGCCGCGCAGCGGATGAACGCCGAGCGCCAGGCGCTGGCGCGCATGAACCACCCGAACATCGCCAAGGTCTTCGACGCGGGCGAAACCGACGACGGCCGCGCCTTCGTGGTGATGGAGTATGTGCCCGGCACGCCGATCACCGAATTCTGCGACCGGCATCGCCTCGATCTCGACACCCGCCTGCGGCTCTTCGTCCAGGTCTGCGACGGCATTCACCACGCCCATCAGCAGGGCGTGCTGCATCGCGACATCAAGCCGAGTAACGTGCTGGTTTCGCTGATGCGCCACCGGCCGATCCCAAAGATCATCGACTTCGGCATCGCCAAGGGACTCGACGGTTCGCTGACCGACCACACCATGGCCACGGGCGCCGTG
>JBCCOR010000605.1:0-3504 GCA_039025295.1 Acidobacteriota bacterium | reverse complement strand
GACCCAGCCGCCGCGGTAGAACGTCCAGGCGATCCGGCGCAGCGCGGCCGGGGCGTCGACGGTCAGCGGTTCGCCGTGTTTGAGAATCACCAGCGCGACCGCCACCGCCCGCAGCACGTCGAGGGGCAGATGACGGTGCGGGCCGCGCGCGGGCGAGATGATTTGTCGCCGTCGGAGCGCAGCCATAGAATCTGAAGACTATCTTTCCTTGATCCGCCCATCGCCACCGCCCTGAACGGAGAGCCGCACCCTCATGTCCGAGTCGCCCACGTCCCGTCACGCATCCCTGCCGCTGCACGGCGCGCCCAATCCGTCTTCGCGGGCGCAGGGCACAACGCCTGGCAGCTTCGCACTCGCACCGGCCGTCGGCGGCCCGACCACCTTCTCGTCCCCCGACACGCCCGGCATGCCCGCGCCGTCGACGCAGACCGCGTGGGACTTCAACCCGTCGCCGCGCGCCGCCGACAAGGCAGTCACCCAGCTCGAGCACGCCCGGCTCGGCGCGATCACGCCCGAAATGCGCCGCGTCGCCGAGCGCGAGCCGCATCTCACCGCCGAGCAGGTGCGCGACGAGGTCGCCGCCGGCCGCATGATCATTCCGGCCAACCGCGTGCATCTCGGCTACCAGCTCGACCCGATGGCGATCGGCCGGGCGTCGCACACCAAGATCAACGCCAACCTCGGCGCGTCGCCGGTCAGCTCGGGCACCGACGAAGAGGTCGACAAGCTGCGCTGGGCAACCCGCTGGGGCGCCGACACGGTCATGGATCTCTCGACCGGCGGCGATCTCGACGCCTGCCGCGAGGCGATCCTGCGCGACAGCACGGTGCCGATCGGCACCGTGCCGATCTACTCGATGATCATCGGCCGCCGGCTCGAGGACCTGACCTACGACGACATCCTGCGCACGATCGAGCACCAGGCCAAGCAGGGCGTCGACTACTTCACCGTCCACGCCGGCGTGCGCCGGGCGCATCTGCCGCTGATCCGCGATCGGCTGATCGGAATCGTCTCGCGCGGCGGCTCGCTGCTCGCCAAGTGGATGATCCACCACGGTCGCGAAAACCCGATGTACGAGATCTTCGACGACATCTGCGACATCATGCGCGACTACGACGTCAGCTTCTCACTCGGCGACGGCCTGCGTCCGGGCGGCCTCGCCGACGCCACCGACGACGCCCAGCTGGCCGAGCTCGAGACGCTGGGCGAGCTGACCGAGCGCGCCTGGGCCAAGGGCGTGCAGGTGATGGTCGAGGGGCCGGGCCACGTGCCGTTCGACCAGATCGAATACAACATGAAGCTGCAGCGCCAGCTGTGCCACGGCGCGCCGTTCTACGTGCTCGGTCCGCTCGTGACCGACGTCTTCCCCGGCTACGACCACATCACCAGCGCGATCGGCGCCACCGCCGCGGCGTATCACGGCGCGGCGATGCTCTGCTACGTCACGCCCAAGGAGCATCTCGGCCTGCCCAAGCAAGACGACGTCAAGCAGGGCTGCGTCGCCTACAAGATCGCCGCCCACGCCGCCGACGTCGCCCTCGGCGTGCCGGCCAGCCGCGACTGGGACGACGAGCTCACCAAGGCGCGCGCCGCGCTCAACTGGTCGAAGCATTTCGAGCTCGCCTTCGACACCGACACCGCGCGCGCCTTCCACGACGAAGATCTCGACGTCGACACCGACTTCTGCGCGATGTGCGGCCACGACTGGTGCAGCGTGCGCATTTCGAAGGAGATCCAGGCGTTCGCCTCCGGCAAGGACGCCGACTACGCCTGGGACAAGCCGCAGCGCAGCGACGCCCTGAGCGACGCCCAGCGCGCGATCCTCGAGCAGCGCGGCTATCTCTCGCCGGCCGAGATCCACCGCCTGGCGTCGAAGACCCAGCGCGCGGTGGGCGCCGACCGCGGCGCCAAGGCCGCCTGCCACAGCGACCACGTCGACGACTCGAACGACGCCCAGCGCGTCCAGGATCGGCTCGGCGTCGAGCCGGTCGACAAGCTGGTCCAGATCGGCGCGTGACGTGCCCTCCACCGTGCCCAACATGACCGCACGCGAAACCGCCGAGGCCCAAGAGGCATCGCAGCGTTCAGATGCCGAGCTCGTCGCCGCCCTCAAGGCGAGTGACGAGACCGCTTACGCCGAGTGCCTGCAACGCTTCGGCGGACGCATGCTCGCCGTTGCGCGCCGGTTCATGCGCGATGAAGGCTTGGCCCAGGATGTCGTCCAAGAGGCTTTCCTCAACGCCTTCAAAGCGATCGACCGCTTCGACGGGCGCGCCAAGCTGAGCACGTGGCTGCACCGCATCACGGTCAACACGGCCCTGATGAAGCTGCGGCACGCGCGCAGCCGACCGGAAGCGTCGATCGAGGACATGCTGCCGACGTTCGACGAAACCGGTCATCGCGTCGACGCGGGTCCGCCGTGGAGCGCGCCCGACGACGTCGCGGCGCGCTTCGACCGCAACGAGCTGCGCAAGCGGGTGCGGATGGCGATCGACCGCCTGCCCGACACCCATCGGACGGTGCTGCTGCTGCGCGACATCGAAGAGCTCAGCGGCGCCGAGACGGCGGACGTTCTCGGCATCACGACCAACGCCGTCAAGGTGCGCCTGCATCGCGCACGCCAGGCGCTGCGCGAGCAGCTGGATCCGGACCTGCGAGGACCCGTCCCATGAGCCATCCACCCAACATGCCGACCGATCTCCCGCCGCCGTCCACCGCGCTGCCCGAAGACGCGCTGCCGTCGCCCTGCGGCGATCTGCCGACCGAGACCTGCCGCGACGCGATCAATTTCCTGCTCGCCTATCTCGAGGACGATCTCTCCGCGTCGGCCCGGGAGAGCTTCGAAGCGCACGTCGCGATGTGCCCGCCGTGCCAGGACTACATGGACAGCTACCGCGAGACGATCGCGCTGAGCCGCGAGGCGTGCGGCTGCGACCAAGCCGATCAGCACGAGCCGATGCCCCCCGCGCTGGTCTCCGCCATTCTCGCCGCGTGCACGGCCGACAAGACGAACGACTGAGGCCTGCCGATCGATCGCGCGCTGTCAGCGCGCGCACGACGCCGCTGCGATCGCACGATCGCAGCGGCGTTTTGTTTGGCCGCCGTCCCCCATTCAAGAATGATTCGCACGAAAATTCTCCATGGAGAGAACATCGCGCGCACTGCGCGGCAAAAAAACGGCGCTCTGTCCAGAAATGAATGCATTTTTCCCTGATAAATCCAGGCAAATCCAGTTGACGAAACAAATTCAGTCCAATTGACCCTTATTTGGCACAGCGCTTGCTATCCCTTATTCGGGACAGCGCGCTGCAATCCCCCGATCGGCGCGCATTCATTCAACCGATTGCGTCGCCGAGGTGTGACGCCATCATCCACGCAACAAAACGTCGTGCGGGCGCTCTGATGAGCGCCCACTGAGGAGATACATCATGAGCATTCAGTTTCATCCTGCCTTTGGTCTTGGCCCAGCGCCTGCCCCCGAACCGCCGGCGCCCGCGCCGAGCG
>JBCCOR010000604.1:0-3511 GCA_039025295.1 Acidobacteriota bacterium | reverse complement strand
GTGGATCAGGAGGTCCCCCGTTCAAGCCGGGGCATCGGTACCACTCCTAAAGCACTCACAATAGAATTGTTAAGCCGCCGGCCCGGGCACCCGCCCAGCGCCGGATTTGTTTTTTGGGGCACATTTGGGGCAGACGTGTTGCGGCTCACCCTCGTCTCCCCTGTGACCCCTGAGAAAACCGATCAAGGCACCGTCGCTCGACTTCAGCCAGCAAGACCACTCGTACACTTCGATTGAAGATGCGCAGCCGATCCGGCGACGGCTGAGTCGGACTGGAACGGACCAACCCGGAGAACCCATGGGCACCATCGCATCGCCACGTTCCACCACCGACGCTTCGTCCGATTCCGAGCCTCACTCGACCCGTCGGCGCGGTCTCCTGGTCTTCTTCGCCGCGCTCTCGGTGCTGGCGCTCGGTCTCGGCGGATGGCTCACGTCGCTGGGATTCGGTCCCTGGTACGACACGCTGAAGAAGCCCTGGTTTCAACCTCCGGGATGGGTGTTCTCCCCGGCCTGGACGGTGATCTTCGCCCTGCTCGCAGTCGCCACCTGGCAGGTCGCTCGACGCGGCGACGTCGCGCGCACGGCGCTGTGGCTGTACGGGGTGCAGCTCGTTCTGAACGTCGCCTGGTCGCTCTTCTTCTTTGCACTGCAGAATCCCGCCTGGGCGCTGGCCGATATCATCGTCCTCGACGCGGTCGTCGTGACGATGGTGGTGGTCTACGGCCGCATCCACCGCACGGCGGGATGGCTCCTCGTGCCCTACGCCGTCTGGCTGGGGCTCGCCACGGCCATCAATATCTGGATCGTCGTCCACAACTGACGACGATTCAAGCCGCGGAATCCATTCTGGAGGTGTTCATTGGTTTCGCAGGCGGATGGAAAGACGATCACGCTGCTGCATCTGTCGGATCTGCACGCGCGCGCGTCGACCGAATGGGATGCGAAGCGCGTAACGCGCACGCTGGTCGACGACTTGAAGGAACTGGCACGAACCAATCTGCGTCCGGATCTCGTGCTGTTCACGGGGGATCTGGCCTGGAAGGGGACGGGACGCGAGTTCTCGCTGGGCTGGAGGACGATCGCGGCGGTTCAGGCGGCGTACGAGCCGCCGATCGAGGACGAGGCGATCTTTCTCGTGCCGGGCAACCACGACGTCGACCGAACGAAGGTCGGCGATCTCGAAGCCATCTGGCTGCAGAGCGCGAATCAGGCCGCGGTCACGAAGCTCATCGCCGACGGCGGACGCAGCTGGAAGCAGCTGACGGCGCGGCTCGAGCCGTATCGGCGGTTTCTGAAACGCCGCAAGCTCGATCACCTCCGCACCGACGCGAATCGCGCGATCTGGCACGCGCGGCGCACGCTGGCCGATACGTCGATCGGGCTCGCGGGCTTCAACACGGCGTGGACCTGCGGCGCGGATCGCGAGAACGGCAGGCTGTGGATGGGCGCGCACTGGCAGCACGCGACGCTGCACGAGGCCGTGCACGACGCGAAGGTGCGGATCGCGCTGCTGCATCATCCGCCGTCGTGGCTGCATGAGCACGAGGCGCCGGCGTTTGCGGAGGCGCTGCAGCGCGACTTTCATCTCGTGCTCCACGGCCATCGCCATCGCGCGTGGGTGCGCGGCGGCAACCGCGGGCACGCGACGCTCGAGGCCGCCGCCTGTTACGACCGCTCCGACCACGACAACGGCTACAGCCTGATTCAGCTCGATCTCGACGCGAAGCAGGTGCACGTGCATCTGCGCGAATACCGGGCCGGCGGCTGGGTGAAGCGCTGCGTGCCCCGTGACGCGCCCGACGGCGTGTGGACGCTCGACGCCCCGTGGCTGGACGACGCGCCCGACGGCGAGTCCGCATCGGCCGCGTCGACGGCAGCCGCCGCGCCGGCGCTCGATGCCGCGCACGCCGAAGCCTTCGCGACATTCCGCGCACATCAGTATCGGAAGAACGCCTGGCTGCCGCTGACGGGGTTCCCGGCCAGCGCGCGCATTCCGCTGACGCTCGAATCGGTCTATGTGCCGCTGCGGGCATGGCAGCGCGAGCACGGCTTGCTGCACGAGCGCGACGCGAAGGGCGCGCGCAAGGAGATCGATGCAGAGCTGGCCGAGGCGCTTTCCGAAGGCGAGGAGGTGCCGTTCGAGCAGGCGTTTCGCAAGGCGCAGGCGCGCGACCTGCGCGGCGCGGTGGTGCTGGGCGATCCGGGCAGCGGGAAGACCACCTTGCTCAAGCACTTCCTGCTCACCGAGCCCGCGACGCTCGGCCTGCCCCGCGGCACGCTCCCGATTCTCGTGCTGCTGCGCAGCCTGCCCGATCCGGGCGCGGGCCTACGCCCGGCTGTTGCGCACGCGCTGCAGCAAACCTGCACCAATTTCGACGACGCCGACGCCCAGGCGCTCGCGATTGCGCTGCTGCAGCACGGGCATCTGCTGCTCCTCCTCGACGGGCTCGACGAGGTCGCCAACGCCGACGACCGCGCGGCGATCGCGACCTGGCTGGAAGACGAGATCGCCGCGCGCACGACGTGCTTCTTCGTCCTGACGAGCCGCTACGCCGGCTACCGCGCCGACGCGCGGCTGTCGAGCCGCTTTCTCGAACTGCACGTGCGCCAGCTCGCGGTCGACGAGGCGAAGACGTTCATCGGCAACTGGTACGGCGCGGTGGTCGACCGCTTCGGCAAGGAGCCCGACGGCAGCCCGGCAACGCCCGCCGACGCGACGCGCCGGGCCGACGCGCTGGCCGCGCAGATCTTCGACGTGCCGGAAGCGCGCATCACGAACCTGCAGGAGCTGGCGACGAATCCGCTGATGCTGCAGATTCTCTGTCTGCTCTTCTGGGACCAAGGCCATCTGCCGGGAAAGCGCGTGGAGCTCTACGAAGCGTGCGTCAAGACGCTGCTGGAC
Source organism: Acidobacteriota bacterium (assembly GCA_039025295.1). Classification (GTDB taxonomy): domain Bacteria; phylum Acidobacteriota; class Thermoanaerobaculia; order Multivoradales; family J023; genus JBCCOR01. The sequence goes on along the minus strand of JBCCOR010000604.1, from coordinate 606 downwards.
CTGTGGCGCCGCGGGAAGCGCCTGCGGCCGGCGGGCGATGCATCGTCGATCGGCTACGTCGACGCGCTGGCGGTGCTGCGTCCGCTGGCGTGGCGGCTGCAGCAGGCCGGCGTGCGCGAGCTGCCGGAGGCCGCGGTGATCGAGGCGGTCCGCGGTCCGCTTCGGGCGCGGCGCGGGGTGAACCTCTCGCCCGAGCAGTTCCTCGATCACGTGCGCGAGGTGACGGGCGTTCTGGTGCTGCTCGGGCGCGGCGACTACGGGTTTTTGCACCTGAGCTTTCAGGAGTACCTGGCGGCCCTTCACGTGCAGGACCGGTTCGCGGAAGCGCCGGACGTGCTCGACGCGCTGGCGGCGAACTTCGGGGAGAGCTGGTGGCGCGAGGTGATCTTGCTCTCGCTCGGGCTGACCGGGCCGTCGGTGTTCAACAAGGTCATGACGCATCTCGTCGATTCGCAGGCCCTGTCGCGCGATCCGCTGCTGGCGTCGGACTGCCTGCGCGACGCGGCGGAGCCGTCGGCGCGGCCACTGCTCGCCGCGCTCGAGCGCGGGATCGACGATGCGGACGAGCGGTTTCAGGTGCTGCGGCTGCTGAAGTCGGATGCGCTC
>JBCCOR010000603.1:0-3516 GCA_039025295.1 Acidobacteriota bacterium | reverse complement strand
CCCCCAGCGCGTGATCGGCCACGGGGCCGCGCAGCATCTGACACCGAGCGCGCGCGCCGCGGTCGATGCACTACTCGAGGGCCAAAGCCTGGCCCAGGTGGGCAGCTGGGCCGACGAGATCCGCTCGGATCCGAGCTGGCAGCACGCCAATTCCTGGCACTACGTCAACGTGCCGCCCGGCGAACGCTACGGCGAGACGCCGCCCAATCCCGACGGCGACGTGATCGAGGCCATCCTGCGCTTCGATCGCGTGCTGCGCAGCAGCGCGGCGACGCGCAACGATCGCGTCGAGGCGCTCAAATTCATCGTCCACTTCGTCGGCGATCTGCATCAGCCGATGCACACCGGCCCGGCGGCGACCCGCGGTGGCAACGACACGCCGGTGTACTGGTTCGACCGCCTGACCAACCTGCACAGGGTGTGGGACACCGATCTCTTCGAGCACGAGAAACTCAGCTACACCGAATACGCCGACTTCTTGCGCCGACCGAGCGCCGACGAGGTCCGCGACTGGCAGGCCGACGATGTCATCGCCTGGTTCGAAGAAGCGAACGCGCTGCTGACGCGCGCGCACGACTTCGGCCCGTCGCCCGCAGCCGGCGGTGAAACCGACGCGCTGGGCGATCCAGCCGACGACGATCCCGCGCTGCAGGCACCGCGCCTCTCATGGTCCTACGCCTACCGCAACGTGCCGATCGTCAGGGAATGCCTGCTGCGCGCTGGCGTTCGCCTGGCTGGCCTGCTCAATCGCGCGTTCCCGATGCCGCCGGAGGCCGATCCGACGGGCGCAGCAGCGCCGCGCGACGTGGAGCCCACCCCGTGAGCCGCCCGACAGCACACCGCGTCGCCGGACGCTGGGCAGCCTGTGCGCTGATGCTGATCGTGCTCGCACCGGCGCTGTTCGCCGGCGACCGCATCACCGGCAAGGCGTTCGCCACGCGCTCCGAGGTCATCGCGGCCCGCGGCATGGCCGCCACCAGCCAGCCGCTGGCCACCCAGGCCGCGCTCGACATCCTCAAGCAGGGCGGCAACGCGGTCGACGCGGCGATCGCTGCCAACGCCGTGCTGACGCTGGTCGAACCGACCGGCTGCGGCCTGGGCGGCGATCTCTACGTGCTGCTCTGGGATCCCGAAACCCGGCAGATGCACGGACTCAACGCCAGCGGACGCGCGCCGGCCAGCCTGACCCGCGCGATGCTGGTCGACGACCGCAGCCTGACCCGCATGCCCGCCCGCGGCGTGCTGCCGGTCACCGTGCCGGGCGTGGTCGACGGCTGGTGGACGCTGCACCAGCGCTTCGGCCGCCTGCCGTTCGCCGCGCTCTTCGAACCCGCCCTGCGCTACGCCCGCGAGGGCTTCCCGGTGTCGGAGCTGATCGCCTACTACTGGGATCGGCACGTGCCGATCATCGGCGAGTATCCGAACTTCGCCGAGACTTTCCTGATCGACGGGCGCGCGCCGCGCACCGGTGAGATCTTCCGCAATCCCGGCTTCGCGCGCACGATCGAAGCGATCGCCCCGGGCGGACGCGACGCGTTCTACACCGGTGCGATCGCGCGCACGATGGCCGAGCACGTGCAGGAACAGGGCGGTTTCCTCACCGTCGCGGACCTCGCCGCGCATCGTTCGAACTGGGTCGCGCCCCGGTCGGTGCCCTACCGCGGCGTCGACGTCTGGCAGCTGCCGCCCAACGGCCAGGGCATCGCCGTGCTGCAGATGCTGCGCCTGCTCGAACCCTACGACGTGCGCGCGATGGGCTTCGGCAGCGCCGACTGGCTGCATCATCTGGCCGAGGCCAAGAAGCTCGCCTTCGCCGATCGCGCGCGTTTCTACGCCGACGCGACGGTCAACGATCTGCCGATCGATGCGCTGATCAGCGCCGCCTACGCCGATCAGCGGCGCAAGGGGATCGATCCCGCGCGCGCGGCGCGCCAGGTCGACGCCGGCAACCCGCGCGCCGCCGCGCTCGACGACGCCGAGCGCGTGCTGCGCGACGGCGACACGATCTATCTCGCCACCGCCGACAGCGACCGAATGATGGTGTCGCTGATCCAGAGCAACTACCGCGGCATGGGCTCGGGCATCACCCCGCCCGGCCTGGGCTTTGTGCTGCAGAACCGCGGCGAGCTCTTCCATCTCGGCGATCCCGACCATCCCAACGCCTACGCGCCGCGCAAGCGTCCGTTCCACACGATCATCCCGGGCTTCGCCACCCGCGGCGATCAGCCCTGGCTGGCGTTCGGGGTCATGGGCGGCGCGACCCAGCCGCAGGGCCAGGTGCAGATCCTGGCCAATCTGCTCGACTTCGGCATGAACCTGCAGGAGGCGGGCGACGCGCCGCGGCTGGTGCACACCGGCTCGGCGCAGCCGACCGGCGAGGCGATGGACGCGCGCGGCGGCACCGTGCATCTCGAATCCGGCTTCGCGCCCGAGGTCGTGCGCGCGCTCCAGCGCCGCGGCCACCGCGTCGGCTTCGCCGACGGCATCTACGGCGGCTACCAGGCCATCCGCTACGATCCCGAGCAGGGCGTCTTCTACGGCGCCTCGGAGTCGCGCAAAGACGGCCAGGCCGCCGGCTACTAGGCACGCGTCGCGCCCGGCCGCGCCGCCGCTGCTATCCACGATCTGTCCCCTTTACCGTAACGTCTTGGAGAAGACCATGAGCGATCTGCTGAAACCCGTCGTCGATACCTTCCTGACCAACACGCGCGTCCTGCCCATGGCGCTCGAGGACTTCTCGCCCGCCGACGCCGTGCGCCGCAGCGGCGGCGACCAGGGCAACTCGCCGATCTTCCTCGCCGCCCATCTCACCACCGTGCGCTACAACATCCTCGCGATGGCCGGTCAGCCGGAGGAGAATCCGTGGTGGGAGCGCTTCGGCGCGACCGCGGTCTGCACCGACGGCGCCGACTATCCGTCGGTCGCGGAGGTCGTCGATGCCTGGAAGGCCATCTCCGACAAGCTGCACGCCGCCTTCGACGGGTTCGACGATGCGCAGGCCATGCAGGCGCTGTCCGAGGACAACCGCCTGCCGGCGGTCGAGCGCACGCAGCGCGGCGCGTTCGGCTTCATGGCCTGGCACGAGACCTACCACATCGGCCAGATCGCGATGCTGCGCACGGCCTACGGCCTGCCCGGCCTGACCACCAAGATGCGCCGCTGAGGCCGGCGCATCTCGCGCGCGGCCGCGATCGGCGACCTGCGCGCGAGACGCCGACGTCTCACCGAGATGACAGCCGCAGCCACCCGACAGATCGCGATCCGCGATCGACCGGGTGGTTGCGCCGCTTCGCAGGATGGAACGAGAATTGCTTATCCAAGATGGCGTGACCACCTATCGACGTGCCGAGGTTCTGCCCATGTCTCCAGTTCAACCGTTCCGTCGCTCGCTCCGCCGCGGCCTGACCGCGGTCGCTTTCCTCATCAGCCTCATCGTGTTCGGCACCGCGCCGCCGCCGCTCGAAGCCGCACCGCGCGGCGACGGCGGCCCCAAGGTGCACGGCGGCAGCCGCGCTG
>JBCCOR010000602.1:0-3522 GCA_039025295.1 Acidobacteriota bacterium | reverse complement strand
GGTGGACCGGGCATCTCGGCGGCATGCGGCCCGTGGCGCTGCCGGCCGATCGTCCGCATCGGGCCTTCGGCGACGCGCCGCCGGCGCCGGCGCGCGCGCGCCTCGATCTGCCCGCGGCGCTGCGCACGCTGCTCGAGGACCTCGGCCGCGCGCACGGTGCGACCTTCTACATGGTGCTGCTCGCGGCCTTCCAGGCGGTGCTCGCGCGCTTCGACGGCAGCGGATCGCGCGCCGTCGACGTGCCGGTCGCGACGCCGGTGGCGGGACGCGAGGCGCCGGAGATCGCGCACGTCCTCGGCTTCTTCGTCAACACGCTGGTGCTGCGCGGCCGGGTGACGACCGTGGCGCCGTTCGCGGATCTGCTGGCGCAGACGCGCGACGACGTGCTGGAGGCGTTCGCCCATCAGCACGTGCCGTTCGCGCGCATCGTCGAAGCGGTCAACCCGGCGCGCCGACTCGGCCGCATGCCGCTGACCGACGTGCTCTTCGCGCTGCAGAGCCAGGTCGATCTCGCCGCCGGCGCCGCCGGCGCCGCCGCGACCGACGCGCTCTTCGGCGACGACGTCGCCGCGTCGGAGGCGGCCGACGCCGAGACCCTCGCCGCGCTGGCGGTGGAGCTGTCGCTGATCGCCATTCCGCGCACCGACGGCGGCCTGCGCCTGGCGCTGCGCTACGACGCCGATCGCTACGACCGCACCACCGCGCTGCGCCTGCTCGCCGCGTACCGCCGGGCGCTCGAAGCGGTGGCGGCCGATCGCGGCACGACGCCGGTCGCGCAGCTGCCGCTGCTCAGCCCTGCGGCCCAGCATCAGGTGCAGGCCGATTGGAACGATGTCGTCGCGGTCGCGCCGGGCGACGCCGACGCGACCACCGTCGTGGCGACCACCGTCGTGGCGCGGCTGGCGGCGCGGCTGGCCGAGGATCCCGAGCGGGTGGCGGTGCGCCGCGGTGACCGCGCGCTGCGCCGGGTCGATCTCGATCGGGCGTCGAACCGCCTGGCGCGCGCGCTGCGCCTGCGGGGCGCGTCGGTCGGTCGCTGCGTCGCGGTGTGCGTGCCGCGCGATCTGGAGCTGGCGGTTGCGCTGGTGGCGGTGCGCAAGTCGGGCGCGTATTACCTGCCGATCGACGCGTCGCTGCCGGCGTCGCGCATCGCCTTCCTGCTCGAGGACGCGGATGCGACGATCGTCTTGACGACGCGCGCAATCGCCGAATCGACGCCGGCGCTGGCGGCGTCGGACGCGACCGTGCTGGCGCTCGACGATCCCGAGGCCGGTCTGGCGCAGCTCTCCGACGCGGCGCTGGAAGACGGCCTCATCGCCGATCCGTCCGATCCGGCCTATCTGATTTACACCTCGGGCTCGACCGGCCGTCCGAAGGGCGTTCTGGTGCGCGACGCGAGCCTGGTGGGCCTGCTCGACGCGATCCGGATGCGCATGCAATTCCCGACCGACGGCAGGCTCCTGGCGATGGCTTCGGTGTCGTTCGATCTGGCGCAGCGCGAGCTCTTCCTGCCGCTGGTGACCGGCGGCGAGCTGATCCTGGCCGACGCCGAGGCGCTCGCCGACGGTGCGCAGCTGATGGCGCAGGTGCGCGCTGCCGCGCCGCACATGATCAACACGACGCCGGCGACGTGGCGCCTGCTGCTCGACGCCGGCTGGTCGGGCCCGCTGCCGGTGGCGAGCTCGGGCGCCGAGACGCTGCCGGCGTCGCTGGCCGATGCGCTCCTGACGCGGGTCGACGCGCTCTACAACGTCTACGGCCCGACCGAGGCGACGATCGCCTCGATCGTGGCGCGGGTGACGCCGCGCGCGCTCGCCGATGCGTCCGCGGGCGCGCACGGCGGCACGCTGCCGATCGGCCGTCCGCTGGCGGGTCGCCGGGTGGTTGTCGTCGATCCGATCGGCGGGCCCGACGCGCTGCAGCCGCCGGGCGCGGTGGGTGAGCTGCTGATCGGCGGTCCGGGCATAGCGATCGGCTACGTCGGCCGTCCGGCGCTGACCGCCGCGCGCTTCGTCCCCGATCCGCATCCGGTCGTCGTCGGCGGCGATGCGCCGCTCGCGGGCCAGCGCCTCTACCGCACGGGCGATCGGGTGCGCCAGCGGGCCGACGGCCAGATCGCGTTCCTGGGCCGCTTCGACGACCAGATCAAGCTGCGCGGCTACCGCATCGAGCTGGGCGAGATCGAGGCCGCGCTGATGGCGCATCCGGCGGTGGGGCAGGCTGCGGTCGTGCTCGACCGCGGCGCGCCCGACGTCGACGGCGCGCACGATCCTGCGCGGGCGCGCCTGGTGGCGTACGTCGACGCGGCGGCCGTCGACGACGCCGATGACGCCGAGACGCCTGCGTCCGACGCGCTGCGCGACTGGCTGGCGTCGCAGCTGCCGGCGTACATGGTGCCGGCGCAGATCGCCGTCCTCGACGCGCTGCCGGTCACCGCCAGCCGCAAGATCGGCCGCCGCGCGCTGCCCGCGCTCGACGCGCTGGGGCTCGCGGTCGAAGCGTTCGTCGCGCCGCGCACCGAGACCGAGCGCGCGGTCTGCGCCGCGTTCGAAGCCGTGCTGGCGTCGCCCGCGCCGATCGGCGCGGACGATGATTTCTTCGCCCGCGGCGGCCACTCGCTGCTCGCGACGCGCCTGCTGAGCCGGCTGCGCGCAAGCTTCGAGGTCGATCTGCCGCTGCGCGCGCTCTTCGAGACGCCGACGCCGTCCGGCCTCGCCGCGCGCATCGACGCCGAGACCGCGCACGATCGACCGGCGGCGACGCCGCGCTGGACGATCGAGCCGCAGCCGCGCGCCGACGACGGTCCGACGACCTTCCCGCTGTCGGCGTCGCAGCTGCGGCTCGCCTTCCTCGAGCAGCTCACGCCGGGCTCGCGCGCTTACCACATGCCCGTGTCGCTGGCCCTGCGCGGGGCGCTCGACGCGCGCGCGTTCCGCCTGGCGCTGCGTCATCTGATCGCCCGCCACGAGGCGCTGCGCACGATGTTCGCGCAGGGCGCCGGCGACGCCGAGCCCGCGCAGCGCGTGCTGCCGGCCGACGCGCCGACGGCGCCGACCGCGGGCGCGGCGACGATCGACCTGCGCGCCCTCGCGGGCGACGCCGCGCGCGCGCATGCGCTGCGGCGGATCGAGCGGTGGATCAAGACGCGCCCGTTCGCGCTGGCCGATCCCGACGGCGCGCGGCCGATCCGCCTGGCGCTGGTGGCGCTCGCCGACGACGACCATCGCTGGCTGGCGTGCATCCACCACATCACCTTCGACGGCTGGTCGCTCGGCGTGCTGCTGCGCGAGCTCGGCGCGGCCTATCGCGCCCTGGCGGCGCCGACGCCGTCGCTGCCGTCGCTGCCCGCGCTGCCGGTGCAGTTCGCCGACTTCGCGCTCTGGCAGCGCGCGCGGATCGCCAACGCCGACGACGCCGATCTCGGCTGGTGGCGCGCGCATCTCGCCGCGGTCGAGCCGCTCGACCTGCCGGGCGATCGCCCGCACGCGGCCGAGGACGCGCCGCAGGGTGGTCTGGCCGCGC
>JBCCOR010000601.1:0-3525 GCA_039025295.1 Acidobacteriota bacterium | reverse complement strand
GCCGGGCACGAGCATCGCGTTGATGTCGATCGCGCCGCCGCCGCCCGGTACCGGATAGGCCGCGGCCGCGGCGCCGCCCGCCGGATCGACCGAATTGCCGCCGAAGCCGCCCGTCCAGATGTTCGGGCCGGTGAAATAGCGAATCAGCGTGCCGGCGGCGTTCTGACGGCGATACAAGATGCCGACCGTCTCCGTGCGTCCGCCCGTGCCGACGTGGATCGGCGGCACCAGATTCCAGCCGCCCGCGTTCAGCGCGGCGGTGTTGTTCAGCGCCGTCTTGACGTTCACCAGGCCGGTCATGCCGGCGGTCTGGGTGGCGAGATCACCCGCGCCGTTGAAGCCCGAGGCGACTTCGATCATCACGATGATGTCGGGCTGGGTGGCGGTGAGCACCCGGCCGAAGAGCTGGCGCCGCTGCGTGGCAGCCTGGGCGCGCGACAGCCCGCCGTTGCCCTTCTTGCGCTTGCGGCTGGCGTCGAAGAGTTTGTCGTTGCCGAAGGTCTGGACGTTCCAGTACAAAACGCGGGTCATGGCGTCGTCTCCTGCGCGTTGGCGCTGCCCGGGCCGGGCGGTGTGGGCAGGGCGCGCGGCGCACCGAGCGGATCGGCGATCACGTCGGCCTCGGCGAACGCCAGCTGCTGGCCGCAGCCGGGGTTGTCGTCGGCGACGTAGGCGGCGTACCAGCCGAGGCTGCCGGTGCGCTGCGGATCGCCGAAGAGGAAGAACTGGATCGTCGCGGACGGCGGCAGCTTGGCGATCGAGAAGATCTTGATGCCGATGTCGTCGATGCGCAGGCAGTAGAACGACTCGTCGGCCGCGGCGCTGCGCCCGGGCGCCTGCGGCACCGGCTGGCGCAGGATCGAGATCGCGCCCACCGACACCTTGAAGATGCCCTGCAGGCTGAAGAGCTGGGCGTTCGGCGCCGCGCCCGGCAGGGTCATGCCGAGGAAGACCGCCCGACGGGTGTCGCCGCCCTGCGTGGTCGGCGCCCACGCCACCAGCAGGCGCGAGCTGAAGCCCGCGGCCGTCGCCAGCGCGCCCGGTCCGCCGAGGGTGATGTCGTACACCACGCCGAACCACGGCGTCTCCAGCTTCTCGAGCTGCAGCGTCGAGGTGATCGGCAGGAAGCCGAGATCGGCCGGCGTCGTATCGCCCGCCGCGCTGGCGAAGCCCTTGAGCTCGAGGCCGAAGCCGGCGAACAGGCTGTCGTCGCGCGCGGTCGAGGCGTTGAGGTCCCAGGCCAGGTTGTCGGTGTCGAGCGCGAAGCGCTTGGCGCTCGGCGTCGACTGCAGGAACTGCATGTCGAGCAGCAGGTTCGAGAACGCCAGGCCGGTGCCGAGCTGCGCGGCGGGCGTGCCCGGCGCGCTGCCGAACGAGAGCACGTCGAGCAGACCGGTCGCGTCCTGCAACTCGACGAAGTCGAAGGTGCCCCAGATCGAGAAGCGGCTGGCGACGGTCTCGCCGTCGGCGCGCGTGCCGAGGGTGTTGAACTGCACCCGGTCGAACGCCACCGCCGGCAGCACGTTCGACGGCGACGCGAGCACGCTCGCCGTGTCCATGGCGAAGACGTAGGTCGACTTGCCGCCCTGCTCGATGTGGCTGCCGTCGAGCACCAGGCCTGGCGCCGGCTGGATCTGGCCGCGGGTGTAGACCGCGCTCACCGGCGCGCCGAAGAGTTCGCGCGCGGTGAGCTGGATGCGGCTCTGGAACTCGACCAGGCGGGCGTTGTCGAAGAGCGACTGCAGCTGCAGCACGGTGAAGTCGAACGCGCCCGTGCTATCGACCGCGATCGGTGTGTCGGGCGACACGCCCTGCGCGAGGTTCGAGGCGTAGGCCGGATCCTCGTAGTCGATCAGGCCGAAGAGGCTCGATTCCCCGTCGCCCATCGTGATCACGCCCGAGGCGTCGGCCGATACGTCGGTGACGGTGAAGCCGAAGTGATGGGCGGCGAAGCGCGTGAAGTCGATGCCGGCGGCCAGGCCGGCGATCTCGGGCGGCAGATCGTCGGCGCTGAGATCGGCCGACAGCACGATCACGCCCTGCCAGTCCGGATCGGTGACGATGCGCTTGAAGTTCTGGTAGAAGATCGCCGAGCGGCCGTCGGCGCGGGCGATGCCGTCGCTGACGATCTGCTGCAGCTGCTGCGACAGGCCGGTGTAGGTGAGCGCGGCCGTGGCCGGCGGCGTGCCGGGCAGCAGCGAGAACGCCTCGGGCGCGGTCCAGCGGTTGGGGTTGCTGATCCGCTCCTGCAGCGAGCCGCTGCAGAACTTCAGGATCATGATGTTGCGGTAGGCGGTGGCGGTCGAGTTCGCGCCGACGTTGGCGGTCATCGTCCAGTCGACGAGGTTGACCACGTTGTCGAAGCATGCGCCGTCCGCCTTGAAGGGCGCGGGATTGACCGCGACCAGGAACAGCTGATTGGTCTGCAGCGCGTCCTGCAGATCGCGGGTCGGCTGGTCGAAGGCGAACGGCAGCAGCGGCGGCGGCGGACCGCCCGGATCGCAGGCCGCCCTCTGCGCGCGCGTGTTGGTCGACTGCGCCAGGCGCACGTTCTGGTAGTCGCTCGAGTCGCCGTCGAGTTCGACGACGAAGCCCTGCGGCGTCGTGCCGTACGCGGTCGCGTCGGCGATCGCCTGCGCGGCGCCGGATGCGCGCAGCGCGCGATGGCGGTTGCGGGCCGCAGCGCGCGCCGCCCAGGTCGCCTGGGCTTGGCTCGAGATCGTCTGCTTGCGCGTCGGCGCGACGATCTGACTCTCGAACTGCGTCAGCGTGTCGCCGTCGACGCCGGCCTGCGCGGCGGCGCCGTAGGGCAGGAGCGGATAGACGTATGGCGTGCCCTGGGCGGTGTCCATCTTGGGCGGCGTCGAGCCGAGCACGATCGGCGTGCCGTCATCGCTGCGGCCGCGTAGGTCGTCGCCCAGGCGCGCGCGGGTGGCGGCGTCGACGCCGTAGAGCGCGCTGCCCTCGGGCTCGGCGCGGTAGACGATCGCGCGCGACGGACCCGCGAGGATCGTCGCCCACGACGTCCGGTAGTCGTCGGTCAGGCGCGGGCGCACGCCGCCGCTGGTCGGCTCGTCGAGCGTGGCGGTTTCGAACGGGAAGATCGGCGCGAAGCCGGGCTGGCTGGCGAGGAAATAGAGCCGGTCGTTGCCGTCGACGCCGTCGGCGGCGCGGTAGGTGCGCACGCTCAGCTGCTCCGAGCCGAAGAGGCCGCCCATCAGCGCCTGCTCGGTGGCGGGATCGGCCTCGTCGACGACCACGCCGTGATTGGCGTTGGGCGCGAGATAGACCTCGCCCGTGCCGATCGGCGTGTCGCGCGACGAACGCGAGGCCCAGGCGAAGCCGCCCGCGGAGAGCGGCGGCAGGACGGCGTCGCTGTCGGTGCCGAGCGGCACGAGCGAAACGGCTCGACCCTGCGGCGTCCAGAAGTTGCTCGGCAGCGGGTCGTCGCCGCTGAGGGTGAAGCCCGAGCGCAGATGGCCGTTCTCGAGATCGCTGAGATCGATCACCTGGTTGACCGGATCG
>JBCCOR010000600.1:0-3529 GCA_039025295.1 Acidobacteriota bacterium | reverse complement strand
GGGCAGCCGGTAGAGCGCTTCCTGGCGCGCAGCCGGATCGTCGGCGTCGGGCCGCGTCGGCGCGGCGGATGGGTTCATCACGGGTCCTCGTTGGCGTAGCCGGCGACGCGCGCGGCGATCGCGGCGCGGATTTGGTCGGTCAGCCGGCGGGCGGCGGTCGGCCAGTTGACAGTCGTGTCGTAATGCTGGCGCGCGCCGCGCGCGAGCGCGGCGTAGCGGCCGGGCCGCGCGTGCCAGTCGGCGAGCACGTCGGCGAAGGCGTCGGCGTCGGCGTCGGCGTCGAGCAGCGCGCCGCTCGCGCCGTCGGCGACGGCGGTGGTGACGCCGGTCGTGCGGCGCGCCAGCGACGGCAGGCCGAAGCGCGCGGCTTCGGCGTAGACCAGGCCGAAGCCCTCGGCGCGGCTGGGCACGAAGAGCACGTCGCAGCGCTGGTAGAGCGCGACCAGGCGCGCGAGATCGCCGGGCAGGCGCTTGTCGACCGCGGGATGGACGGTGAGCCGCCCGCCGAACCCGCGCGTGCGCAGGCGGGCAACCGCCGGCGAGGCCGCGGGCGGCGGCGCGAGCAGATGCAGGCGTGCGTCGAGTCCGCGCGCGTGCAGGGCGAGCACGGTGTCGACAACCGTTTCGCCGTCTTTCACCCACCAGTCGCCGCCGATGAAGAGCAGCGCCAGCGGCGCGCCGTCGCGGGCGAGGCGCGCCGCGCGGTCGTCGGGCACCTCAGCGGCTGCGGGCAGCAGGCGCGCGGGATCGTCGGGATCGGGCAGGCGCGGCGGCAGGTTAGCGCCGTAGGGCAGGCAGGTGATCGCGTCGGCGCGCGCCGCGCCGTAGCGCCGCGCTTCGTCGACCGCCCAGTGCGACGCCAGCGCGACGCGATCGCAGCGCGCGAGACCGCGCGCATTGACCCGCTGGCAGGCCCACACCGACCAGGGCGCCAGGCCGTCGAGCCAGGGGTGGACATTGCGGCCGTAGTCGCGCGGGAAGAGCGCGTCGGTGATCAGGATGCGCGGCGCGCGGCCGGCCCGGCGCGACGCCGGCAGCCAGCCGGCGATGCCGTGGTCGTTGGTCAGGAACGCGTCGATCGGGCGGCCGTTCGCGAGGCGCGCGTCGAGGACGTCGGCGGCGCGCTGGGCCAGCCGACGCGCGATCCACGGATCTTGATGGCTGCGGTAGCGGCGGCCGGTCCGGCGCGCGGCGGCGCGCAGCGCGCGGGTGAGGAATGGACGCGCGAGCGGCTGGCCGTTGGCCTCGGCGTCGGCGTGGATCGCCGTGACCGTGTGGCCGGCGGCCTCCAGCGCGGCGATCAGATGATGCGACGTGCCCGAGCCGCGCAGGACGGCGCGCGGCGGGTACAGGCAGGCGAAGGCGAGATGCAGGGCGTCGTCGGACACGTCGGCGATGCTACTCCACGCGCCTTACGGCCGGTGTACGATGTCGCCATGGCCGCTCCGCTCCGTGTTCCCTTCTTCCGTCCCGATCTGCAGGACGCCGAAATCGACGAGGTCGTCGACACCCTGCGCTCCGGCTGGCTGACCACCGGTCCGAAGACCCGGCGCTTCGAGGCCGCATTCGCCGAGGCCGTCGGCGCGCGTCACGCGCTGGCGGTCAACTCGTGCACCGCCGCGCTGCATCTGGCGGTGGTCGCGCTCGGCCTGCGCGCCGGCCAGGGCGTGCTCGTGCCGACCCTGACCTTCGCCGCCACCGCCGAGGTGGTGCGCTATCTCGGCGCGGTGCCGATCTTTGTCGACTGCGATCCGGTCACGCTCGATCTCGACCTCGCCGACGCCGCGCGCAAGCTCGACGATCTGCGCGCCGGCCTGCTGCCGGTGCCGGCCGACACCGAGGTGGTCGGGCTGATCGCGGTGCACGTCGGCGGCCTGGTGCGTGGGCTCGACGCGCTGCATGCGTTTGTCGCCGCGCACGATCTGTGGCTGGTCGAGGACGCTGCCCACGCCTTCCCGGCCGCCTGGCGCGCCTCGACCGACGACGACTGGCAGCGCTGCGGCGGCGGCACGGCGGCGATCAGCTGCTTCTCGTTCTATGCCAACAAGACCATCACCACCGGCGAGGGCGGCATGGCGACCAGCGACGACAGCGCGCTGATCGAGGAGATGCGCTGCCGCTCGCTGCACGGCCTGTCGCGCGACGCCTGGGGCCGCTACGAGGGCGCCGGCGCGCCGTGGGACTACCGCGTGCTCGCGCTCGGCTACAAATACAACATGACCGATGTCGCGGCCGCGATCGGCCTGCATCAGCTCGCCCGCGCCAACGCGCTGCGCAACGCCCGGGCGGCGATCGCTGCGCGCTACGACGACGCCTTCGCCGCGCTCGACGATCTCGTCGAGCGCCCCCCCCTGCCCGGCCGCGCGCCGTGGCAAGAAGGGCCGTGGGCGAACTGCCGCCACGCCTGGCATCTCTACCCGATCCGGCTGCGCCTCGACCGGCTGTCGATTGATCGCGACGCGGTGATCGAGCAGCTCGGCGCGCGCGGCATCGGTACGTCGGTGCACTGGCGGCCGCTGCATCTGCATCCGTATCACCAGCACATCTTCGACTGGACGCCCGAGCATCTGCCGGTTGCATCGTATGCGTGGCGCCGGCTGATCAGCCTGCCGCTTTTCCCGAGCCAGTCCGACGAGGAAGTCGCGGCCGTGATCGAGGCGGTCGTCGACGTCGTCCGCGGCGCGGCGCGCTAGCGGCCCGCGCGTTCGCCGCCGCATCGCATGGCCGCGCCCGGACTGCCGCGCTGGATCGAAGCGCCCGTCGCCGCCGCGGCCCTCGTTGCGCTCACGCCGCTGCTCGGGCTGATCGCCGTCGCCGTGCGCCTCGACTCGTCGGGGCCCGCGCTCTTCCGACACGTCCGCATCGGCCGAGACGGGCAGCCGTTCCAGCTGGCCAAATTCCGCACCATGGTCGACCGCGCCGGCGGACCGGCCGTGACCGCGGGCGGCGATCCGCGCATCACCCGCGTCGGCCGCTGGCTGCGGCGCAGCAAGCTCGACGAATTGCCGCAGCTGGCCCACGTCGTCACCGGCGCGATGGCGCTGGTCGGTCCGCGGCCTGAGGTGCCCGACTACGTCGATCTCGACGATCCGCGCTGGCGCGCCGCGCTCGCCGCACCGCCCGGCCTGACCGATCCGGCAACGCGCACGCTGCGCGACGAAGAGGCCGTGCTCGCTCAGCTGCCCGATGATCCCGACGCGCGCGCGGACTTCTACCGCGCGGTGCTGGTGCCCTACAAGCTGATGCTCGCCCGCGACTATGCCCGCCGGCGCACGCCGCTGCGCGACCTCGTCGTGCTGGTCGACACGCTGCGCGCGATCGTCCGCCCGTCGACCGCGCCGCCGCCGACGCCCGCGGCGCTGCGCCAGCGGGTCGCGGCCGACGGCGCGGCGTCGCAATCGTCTCTTGCGTCTCGTTCCGCGTCGCAATCTTCGGATGCGTCGCGTTCCGCGTCGCAATAGCCGGTACAAGCTGCACTGTGCGACACTAGAAAACCGCGCAGCCTGCGCGCCCGAACCCGATGATGATT
>JBCCOR010000599.1:0-3531 GCA_039025295.1 Acidobacteriota bacterium | reverse complement strand
CGAAAGAATAGCAGGACGCCGACCGCCCGTCTGCGCGCGGCGCTTTCATCATGACCACCCGATCCTCCACCGCCCGGCGTACCCGGCGCGCGCCCGCCCGGCGCGGCGCGAACGGCCCGAACTGGCGTCGTCGCCTGACGATCGCCGGCGTCGTCGCTGCGCTCGGCCTGATCGGCCTGGCGGCGTGGCTGTTCATGCCGTTCTGGACGCTCTCGGGCCAGTTCGGCGAGGCGCCGTCGGTGCAGCCGTCGCGGCTCTACGGCGCGCCGACGACGCTGCGCCCGGGCGACGGCTGGACGGTCGATCGCCTGCGCGCGACCCTCGACGCGCTCGGCTACGCGCCGCTCGCCGCCGCCGCTGCCGACGCCGCGCTCGCGCCCGGCACCTACCGCGTGACGGTCGACGGACAGCGCGCGCAGATCGAGATCGGCCGCCGTCGGCATCCGCAGCCGTCCGGCATGGTCGGCCCTGACTGGCTGTGGATCGCGCTCGAGCGCGACCGGGTGACCACCGTCGCCCAGGCGACGCCGGGCGGTGCGTGGCAGGGCGCCGATCAGGTGTCGCTCGATCCGCCGCTGATCGCGTCGTTCTACGGTCCGCAGCTGCGCGAGCGTCGGCCGACCTCGCTCGACGCCATGCCCGAGACGCTGATCTACGCCGTCTTGGCGATGGAGGACACCAACTTCCTCGATCATGCGGGCGTGTCGGTGACGGGCGTCGTGCGTGCGGCGTGGGTCAATCTGCGCGCCAAGGGCGTGCGTCAGGGCGGTTCGACCCTCACCCAGCAGCTGGTCAAGAACCTCTATCTCACCCACGAGCGCACCCTCGACCGCAAGCTGCAGGAGGTGATCCTCGCGCTGCTGCTCGAGCAGCGCTACGACAAGCGCGCGATCCTCGAGGCGTACCTCAACGAGATCTACTTCGGCCGCTCGGGCAGCGTCCATCTGATGGGCGTCGGCGCGGCCGCGTGGGCGTATTTCGGCAAGGCGCCGGCGCAGCTCGAGCTGGCCGAGTCGGCGCTGCTCGCCGGCATGATTCAGGCGCCGATGCGCTACGCCCCGCTGCGTCATCCCGAGGCGGCGCGCGCGCGGCGCGATCAGGTCTTGGCGCGGCTGACGCAGCTCGGCTGGGTCAGCGAGGACGCCGCCCGCGCCGCGGCCGCGCAGCCGATCGAGACCGTCGGCCGCGGGCGCGTGGCGCGCTCGGCGCCGTATTTCGCCGACGCGATGGCCGAGGAAGCGCGCGCGCGCTTCGGCGTCGAAGGCCTCGACGACGCCGGCTACGCGCTGCTCTCGACCCTGCGTCCGGCCGAGCAGGCGAAGGCCGAGGCAGCGGTCACCTGGGGCGTCGACGCGCTCGAGAAGGGCTGGGAGAAGGGCCGCGGCACAACGCCGCTGCAGGCCGCGCTGATCTCGGTCGAGCCGGCGACCGGCGGCATTTTGGCGTACGTCGGCGGGCGCGACTACGGCCAGAGCCAATTCGACCGCGTCGGTCAGGCGCAGCGCCAGGCGGGCTCGATCTTCAAGCCGATCGTTTACGCCGCGGCCTTCCGCGACGGCCTGGCGACGCCGGCGACGATGCTCGAGGACGCGCCCCTGACCGTCACGCTGGCGGATCGGCGCTGGTCGCCGCAGAACAGCGACGAGACCTACCGCGGCTGGCTGCCGGCGCGGCGCGCGCTCGAGGAGAGCCTGAACGTGCCGACGGCACGCCTGGCGATGCGGGTCGGCATTCCGTCGGTGGCGGGTCTGGCGCGCGACCTCGGCGTCACGTCGTCGGCGCTGCCGCCCTATCCGGCCCTGGCGCTGGGCGCGGCGGCCGTGCGTCCGCGCGAGATGGCGAGCGTCTATGCGACCCTCGCCAACGGCGGGCGTCGTCCGCCGCTGCACGGCTTGGTGGGCGTGCTCGGCCGCGACGGCGCGGCGATCGTGCCGGCCGCGGCGCTGCCCGCGCCGTCGCCGGTGCTGAGTCCGCAGGACGCGTTTCTCATCACCGACATCCTGCGCGGCGTCCTCGACCGCGGCACGGGCCGCAGCGCGCGCGATCAGGGTTTGCACGACGCGCTCGCCGGCAAGACCGGCACCACGAACAGCCGTCGCGACAGCTGGTTCGCGGGCTACGGTCCGGAGCGGGCGACGGTGGTGTGGGTGGGCTACGACGACAACGCGCGCACGCGCCTGAGCGGTGCGCGCGCGGCCCTGCCGATCTGGGCGCGCTTCACGGCCGGCGTGCGCCCGCCGGGCGGCTCGCCCGCGTTCGTCGTCCCCGAGGGCATCGTCGAGGCGCGCATCAATCCGGTGACGGGCGGCCTGGCGACGACGCGCTGTCCGCGGGTGCGGGTCGAGGTTTTCCGCGCCGACAACCTGCCGGCGCGCTGCCACGAGCACGACGGCTTCTGGGCCGAGCCGCTCGAGCCCTGGCTCGAGCCCGGCGGCCCCGAGCGCGAGCGCCGCAACCCGCTCCGCCGCTGGCTCGACCGCGTCCGCGGGCGCGATCGCGACGATCCGTCCGATGCGATCTGAGCAAGCGCGCCAAGTTTTCCCAAAAATCTTCTTTTGAACGTTGGGATTTCGCCTCCCAGACGCGTTCTCATGATCCATGACGCGAACCTGCCTTCGATCGCCGTTTCTTCTCATCGCCCTGCTGGCCGTCGTTACGGCAGCGCTGGCCGTCGCCGCGCCGCCGCCGCCGTACGAGGACCCGTTCAAGAACCTTCCGCAGCACGTACTCGACGCGCTCGCCGCCGGCGGCGAGGTGACGATCGACCACGAATACCAGCACGGCGTCCGCACCAAGTCGAAATACCGCGGCGCCGACTGGCATCTGCTCGATCGCACGATTGACGCGTCGGGCGTCGTGCTGTCGGAGCGCGACGCCGCCGGGTTGGAAATCGCATACGACTACGATCAGCTCCACCGCGTCACGGCGGTGAAACCCAGCGCCGCGCACGGCGGCGCGTGGGTGCAGATCCGCCACTCGGTCGTCGACACAGGTCCGCGGATGGAGCTCTTCTATCGCCCCAACGGCTCGACGACCGCGACGCCCATCGCGCGCGAAGAACTCTACTTCGACGGCTTCGGTCGCCTGTGGAAGGAGCGCCGCCTGATGCCCGGCGCGGTGTGGGCGGAGCGCATCACGGAGCGCCACGCCTCAGGCGAGCTCAAGCGGATCTCGACCTGGCACGGCGGCGGCAAGCCCGCACGCTGGACGACCTACGAGGACTACGACGCCTTTGGCCGCCCGGGCCGCATCACGCAGCCCGACGGCGCGCGCGTTGATACCGTCTACAAAGGCATTCGTGAGGTTGTGCGCACGCAGAAGGTTGCGACCAGCGAGCACGGCCAGACGGCGTATTCGACCATCGAGCGCTACGACGCCCGTGGCAGGCTGCTGCAGGTCGTCGAGCCTGAAGGCGGCGCCGAGGCGCGATACACCTACGATGTTGCCAATCGGCTGCGCGTCGCGACGATCAAGCCGCGCGGCGGCGGCGCGACGCCCTCGCGGGGCGGGGGGTTGGATGGGCGCGGCGTT
>JBCCOR010000598.1:0-3532 GCA_039025295.1 Acidobacteriota bacterium | reverse complement strand
GTTGTCTTCGGCGGCCATCTGCAGGAAGCGCTCGAGGCGGGCACTCGAATGCTCGGGGCCCTGGCCCTCGTAGCCGTGCGGCAGCAGCATGACCAGGCCTGAGAGGCGCGACCACTTGTCTTCGCTCGAGGTGATGAACTGATCGATCACCACCTGGGCAACGTTGCAGAAGTCGCCGAACTGCGCTTCCCACAGCACCAGCGCGTCGGGCCGGTCGAGGCTGTAGCCGTATTCGAAGCCGAGCACGCCGACCTCGGAGAGCGGACTGGCGGCGATGAGGAACGCCGCCTGGTCGTCGGCCAGATGCTGCAGCGGTGTGTGCGGCTTGCCGGTCTCGGCGTCGAAGAAAACAGCGTGACGCTGAACGAAGGTCGCGCGCGGGACGTCCTGACCGGTGATGCGCACGTGGGTGCCGTCGGTCAGCAGCGAGGCGAAGGCCAGGGCCTCGGCCGCCGACCAGTCGAGCGGGCGATCGCCGTCGGCCATCGCCCGCCGCTTGGGCGCGAAGGTCATCTTCGAGCCGTCGAGGCCGGGGTGGATCCGGAAGCCCTCGGGCACCGCAACCGACGCGCGCAGCAGCGACGCGAGCCGATCGCGATCGACGGTCGTGTCAGCATCGGGCACGTCGCCGTCGAGGCCACCGCGGTAGTCGGCCCACGCGCCGGTCTCGGTCTGCACGCCTTCGTATTTGTAGTCGCGATTCCTGGCGCGGTTCAGCTCTTCGTCGAGCGCGGCCTTGTAGTTGTCCTCGATCGTCTGGCCTTCCTCGACGGTGATCGTGCCGGCCTCGACCAGCGCGTCGCGGTAGCGTTCGTGCACCGGCGCGCGGTCGGCGATCGCCGCGTACATCACCGGCTGGGTGAAGCCCGGCTCGTCGCCCTCGTTGTGGCCGAAGAGGCGGTAGCCGACCAGGTCGATGATGACATCGGTCTGGAATTCGGCGCGGTAGCCCATCGCCAGGCGCACGGCCCGCATCATCGCCGCGGGGCTCTCGGCGTTGACGTGAAAGATCGGCGTCTGCAGCATGCGCGCGATGTCGCTGGCGTAGGGCGTCGAGCGGCCCTGCTCGGGATCGGTGGTGAAGCCGACCTGGTTGTTGGCGACGATGTGCAGCGTGCCGCCGACGGTGTAGGCCGGCAGCTCGCACATGTTGAGGATCTCCTGCACCACGCCCTGACCGGCGATCGCCGCGTCGCCGTGGATCAGGATCGCCAGGCCGGTGCGGTTGTCGTCGTCGCCGCGCAGCTGCTGCTTGGCGCGCGTGCGGCCCTGCACGACCGGATTGACCACTTCGAGATGGCTCGGGTTGAAGGCCAGCGAGAGATGAACGTTGCGGCCGGCGACGGTGGTGCGGTCGGCGCTGTGGCCGAGATGGTATTTGACGTCGCCGCTGCCGTGGTAGCGATCGGGATCGGGATCGAGGAACTCCCAGAACAGCTCGCGCGCCGGCTTGTCGAAGATATTGACCAGCGCGCTCAGCCGGCCGCGGTGGGCCATGCCGACCAGGACGTCCTCGACGCCCTGATCGCCGGCGAGCTCGATCGCCTGGTCGAGCAGCGGTACCAGCATCTCGCTGCCTTCCGCCGAAAAGCGCTTGGTGGTTTTGCCAAAGCGGTCGGCGATGAAGGTCTCGAGGCCCTTGGCGCGGGTCAGGCCGGTGAGGATGCGCACCTGCTCGTCGCGACTCAGCGCGACGTCGAACGCCTCGCTCTCGAGCTGATCGAGCAGCCAGCGGCGGCGCTTGCGGTCGTCGATGTGCATGCACTGCACGCCGAGCTGACCGCAGTAGATGCGCCGCATGTGGGCGACGATTTCGTTCAGCGTCGCCTGCTGCCGACCGGGAATCGCGCGGGTCGAGAACACGCGTTCGCCGTCCTGCGCTGCGTCGAGGCCGAAGTAGTCGAGCTCGAGCTCGTCGAGCTTCTGACGGCGCAGGCCGAGCGGATCGATCTCGGCCTCGTGATGGCCGAGCACGCGGTAGACGTTGATCAGGCGGTTGACCGCCTCCTGGCGCGAGCCGCGCACGCCGGCGCGCTCGTCGTCGGCCGAGGGTCCGTCGAGCGCCTCGTCGCCGCCGGCGGCGGGTGCGGTGCCCGCCAGCGTCGGCGGACGGAAGATCGTGCCCGGCGCGAACGCCGGCGCGGCAAAGGCCGCGGAACCCTGCCCGTTGCGTCCGCCGGCTTGACCGCGCTCGAGCGCCTCGAAGTGCGCCCGCCACGCGTCGGATACGCGGGTCGGATCGTCGAGATACTGGGCGTAGATCGCTTCGACGTAGGCCAGATTGGCGCTGCTGGATGGCGCGTCGGTTTCGCTCGCCATGCGGAAAAACCTCCTGTGGAACGGGACGATGCGGCGCGTTGCGCGCGGGCGCGCGGGTCGCGGATGGATGGCGTGGATCGGGTGGCGTGTGCTTGCGTGCGTGATGCCGCCTGTCTCAGACAGCGCGGTCGACGCTGGGGGCGGGTCGCGTGCGAATCAGATCAGATCGCCGCGGCGTGGGCCGCGCCGCAGCGGTCGCTTATTGTGTCACGTCTGGCAGGTCGGGTTGCGCCGGCGCGATGCGCAGTGCCGCACCGCGGTAAAAACCGCGCACGTCCTCGCCCACCCAGGCCGGCACGACGCCGCCGTCGAGCGCGATCTCGAGCCGCACGACGTGGACGTCGAAGACCACCTCGTAGTCGCTGAACTGGCGATCGCGCACGACCCGCGGCGCGCGCGTCGGCGTGAGCACGATCGGCGGCGACCAGGCGGTGCCGTCGAGCGTCGTCGCGTGCACCGCGCCGTCGATCGCCAGCCGCACCGTCGCGCTGTGGCCCGGCGCCGGACCGCGCAGCGCCAGCTGCCACGCGTCGATCGCCGTCCGGCTCTGCAGCCAGAGCGTGATGCGGTCGTCGCCCTGCAGCCACAGCGTCGGCGTCCCGCCGTCGTCGGGCAGGATGACGCGCATCTGGTCTTTGCGCCCGAGCACGTAGACGTCGTCGACGACGACGCCAGCGTAGCCCGGAATCTCGCGCAGGCTGCGCTCGAACGGCAGCTGCTGGAAAAGCGGACCGCGCACGTGCGCCTGCAGCGTCGGCTGCGGCACGACGATGCCGTAGGGGCTGAGCAGCCACGGACCGAGCAGCGCGCCGGCGAGCGCGTAGCCGGCGAGCGGCGCCAGCCGGCCGAGCCGCGGCACCAGCCAGAGAAAGCCCGGCACCGCCATGACGTAGTAGCGGTTGCCGACGAAGCCGCCGCCGCCGTGCCAGTTGAAGGGAATCCACAGCAGAAACGACAGCGCGGTCAGCGCCAGCCCGGCGACGATGCCCCAGCGCGCGGGATCGCGCCAGCCGCCGCGCAGCAGGAAGAGCAGCAGCGCGACGAGCGCGAACGGCTGGTAGGGAAACAGGCCGGTGTGGCGGCCGACGAAGAAATAGCCGCCGTCCTCGATGAGCTCGGGCAGGGTGATCGCCGGCGCGCGGAAGATCCACGACCAGCCGGCGGTGCGCTCGGCGTCCTCGGCGGCGTCGCGCGCCGGCGGCAGCGGCTCGAG